>NZ_JBHVEE010000100.1:0-37378 GCF_042802415.1 Streptomyces sp. NPDC057486
GTCCGGGAACTCCGCGGCGGCGCCGGTGCGTTGTGCCGGGTCAGCCGCGGGAGGAGGAGCCGCTCTGGCTGCCGGGACCGTCGTAGTCCTCGCCGTACGCGCCCTTGGCGGGCCGGCGGCGGCGCAGCGGGGCCTCCACACCGTCGGCCAGGCGGCGCGCGGTGACGAGGAAGCCGGTGTGGCCGATCATGCGGTGGTCCGGGCGGACCGCGAGCCCCTCGACGTGCCAGTTGCGGATCATCGATTCCCAGGGCTGCGGTTCGGCGAAGCAGCCGATCTCGCGGATGGACTCGACGGTCCGGGCGAGCTGGGTGGTGGTCGCGACGTAGGCGCAGAGGATGCCGCCGGGGACGAGCGCCTTGGAGACGGCCTCCAGGCATTCCCAGGGGGCGAGCATGTCGAGGATGACCCGGTCGACATCGGTGTCGGAGAGGTTGTCCTGGAGGTCGCCGACGGTGAGCTGCCACGCGGGGTGCGGCTCGCCGAAGTACCGCTCGACGTTCTGCTGGGCGATCTCCGCGAAGTCCTCGCGGCGCTCGTACGAGTGCAGCATGCCCTGGTCGCCGATGGCGCGGAGCAGGAAGGTGGAGAGCGAGCCGGAGCCGACGCCGGCTTCCACGACGCGGGCGCCGGGGAAGATGTCGGCGAACGCCAGGATCTGCCCCGCGTCCTTGGGGTAGACCACGGCGGCGCCGCGGGGCATGGACAGGACGTAGTCGGGGAGCAGGGGGCGCAGCGCGAGGTAGGCGACGTTTCCCGTGGTTCGGACCACACTGCCCTCGGGAGCACCGATCAGCTCGTCGTGCGGGAAAGAACCCTTGTGGGTGTGGAAGTTCTTTCCGGCCTCGAGCGTGAAGGTGTAGTGGCGTCCCTTGGGGTCGGTGAGCTGGACCTGGTCCCCGACCTTGAAGGGCCCGCGTCGGCGGGCGGCACCGGTCGGTTCAGACATGTGACCAGCGTACCGGTGTTTCCCGGGGTCCCGACCGCGCCGGACAGCCTCTCAGGCGGTGGGGCGGGCCATGGCGGCGACGAAGGCGCGTTCGACGTCGGCGGTGGAGAGGACTCCGTAGATCTCGCCGGTCTCTTCGAGAACCAGGTATTCGGTGGCCGGGCTGGCCTTCAGGGTGTCGAGGAGTTCTTCGCCGGTGAGTTCGGCGGAGATCATCATTCCGGCGGTCAGATCCTGGGCGAGGGCGCTGACGGCGACCCAGGGGCGGCGGTGGTCGGGGACGGAGACGATGGCGGCCTCGCGGACGACGGCCTTGGGGTCGCCGTGTCCGTCGACGACGACGAGGGCGCGGGCACCTGCCTCGTTGGCGCGGCGGAGCGCTTCGGAGAGGGGGGTGGCGGCTTCCACGGGGACGGCGCGGCGGGTGAGGGTGCGGGCGCGCAGCTCGGGGAGGTGTTCGCGCAGGCGGGCCATGCGGAGGCTGTTGCCCGCCCCGGTCCAGATGATGGCGGCGAGGATCGCGGCGAGCAGGGCGTCGGTGACGGTGTCCATGCCGCTGACGTCGTCGGGGTTGTTCCCGAGCCCACCGGTGTGGGTGAGGAGCGGGAGGCCGATCAGGACGGCGACGGCGAGAGCGCGCCCGACCCAGGCGGCGGCGACGGTGCCGCTCATGGCGCGGCCGGTGATCTTCCAGACGACGGCACGGAGCATGCGGCCGCCGTCGAGCGGGAGGCCGGGCAGCAGGTTGAAGGCGGCGACGATGAGGTTGGAGATCATCAGTCCGGCGAGCAGGACGCCGGGGACGGTGCCGGGTTCGACGAACTTCATGGCGACGTAGAAGACGCCGGCGAGTACCAGGGAGAGCAGGGGACCGACAAAGGCGAGAACGAATTCGCGGCCGGGGGTCTCGGACTCCTTCTCGATCTCGGAGACGCCGCCGAAGAACTGCAGCTGGATACGGCGCACGGGGAGCTTGTAGCGGAGCGCGGCGACCGTGTGCGCGAGTTCGTGGACGAGCACGGAGGCGTAGAAGGCGATCGCGAAGAAGAGGGAGACCAGATAGCGGACCGCGCCGAGTTCGGGCAGGACGCGGTCGAGCTGGCCGCCGAAGACCCAGGTGATGAGCGCCGCGACGAGGAACCAGCTGGGCGCAACGTATACCGGCACGCCGAAGGGGCGGCCCATCAGGAGCCCGCCGCCCGGCTCCCGGGTGCGCTGCGGTTTGCCGTTCTCGGGCGCGGCGGGGTCGGTTCCGCCGGCGCCGGGCTGCGGCTGCCCGCTGTCGCCGCTCTCGTCCACGGGGTCCCTTCGGTCGGTGCCGTTCGGCACGATCATGCAGTGTGCGAGGGTCTGTCGTCGATGGTATGCCGCCCACGGCCTTCCGCCCTATCGCGGGGGACGCCGCGAGTGTCAGTGGCGGGTCGTAGGGTCTTCGTCATGACTCCCGTGCCCCGGCCGCCGCAGCCGCCTTCGTCCCTGTCGCCGTCGCGGGCGAGCGACTTCATGCAATGTCCTCTGCTGTACCGGTTCCGGGTGATCGACAGGCTGCCGGAGAAGCCCAGTGAGGCGGCTACCCGGGGCACTCTGGTGCATGCGGTGCTGGAGCGGCTCTTCGACGCACCGGCGGCGGAGCGTACGGCGAGCCGGGCGACGGCGATGGTTCCCGGCCAGTGGGACCGGCTGCTGGAGTCGAAGCCGGAGCTGTCGGAGCTGTTCGCGGAGGATGCGGAGGGCGAGCGGCTGGCGCGCTGGCTGTCGGAGGCGGAGAGCCTGGTGGAGCGGTGGTTCTCGCTCGAGGATCCGACGCGCCTGGAGCCGGCCGAGCGGGAGATGTTCGTCGAGACGGAACTGGAGTCGGGGCTGCGGCTGCGCGGGGTGATCGACCGGATCGATGTGGCGCCGACGGGCGAGGTCCGGATCGTCGACTACAAGACGGGGAAGGCGCCGCGGCCGGAGTATGCGGAGGGCGCGCTGTTCCAGATGAAGTTCTACGCCCTGGTGATCTGGCGGCTGAAGGGTGTGGTGCCGCGCCGGCTGCAGCTGGTCTACCTGGGCAGCGGCGACGTCATGACGTACGACCCGGTCGTGGCGGACCTGGAGCGGGTGGAGCGGAAGCTGCTGGCGCTGTGGGACGCGATCCGGCTGGCCACGGAGACGGGCGAGTGGCGGCCCCGGCCGACGAAGCTGTGCGGCTGGTGCGACCACCAGGCAGTCTGTCCGGAATTCGGCGGGACTCCCCCGGTCTATCCGTTGTCCGTCCGCCCGGCCGTTCCCGGGCAGGGTGTGCAGGGCAGAATGGACCCGGTCCAGGCCGAGGCCGTCCGGCCGACGGTCGCTGAAGGAGCTTGAGGAGATCTGGTGGCAATCCGCGTCCTACTGGTCGACGACCAGCCGCTGCTGCGCACCGGCTTCCGGATGATTCTTGAGGCGGAGGGTGATCTGGCGGTGGTGGGCGAGGCCGGTGACGGTCTCCAGGCCCTCGATCAGGTGCGGGCGCTGCAGCCCGACGTGGTGCTGATGGACATCCGTATGCCGCGGATGGACGGGGTCGAGGCGACGCGTCAGATCACGGGGCCGGGCCGGGACGGCCCGGCGAAGGTGCTGGTGCTGACCACGTTCGATCTCGACGAGTACGTGGTGGAGGCGCTGCGCGCCGGTGCCAGCGGCTTCCTGCTGAAGGACGCTCCGGCCAATGAGCTGGTGCAGGCGATCCGGGTGGTCGCGGCAGGCGAGGCGATGCTGGCCCCGAGCGTCACGCGCAGGCTGCTGGACAAGTACGCGGATCATCTGCCGTCGGGCGAGGATCCCGTACCGGACACCCTCCACACGCTGACGGAGCGTGAGGTGGAGGTGCTGAAGCTGGTCGCGCGCGGTCTGTCGAATGCGGAGATCGCCGCCGATCTGTTCGTCAGCGAGACGACGGTCAAGACACATGTGGGCCATGTGCTGACGAAGCTGGGGCTGCGCGACCGGGTCCAGGCCGCGGTCTACGCGTACGAGAGCGGACTGGTGCGCCCGGGCGCCCAGTGATCCGGCCGGTGCGGCCGGGACCGGGCGCCGGGGCGGCGCCGGGGTTCAGGCGGCGCTGCGGCCGAGCTCCCAGAACTGGAGGTCGGCGGAGGAGTTGACCGACCACTCGACGCCGGTGAGGCCTTCGCGGGACGCAATGTACTGCTTCCCCTGCCAGATCGGGAGCACAGGAACGTCGGTGGCGACGAGGTCCTGGAGCTTCTGGAAGGTCCTGGAGGCGGCGGCGCGGTCGGCGACGCGGCGGGACTGCGGGATCAGCGTGTTCTGGGCCAGCGTCGACCTGTAGGGCGAGTTGAGGAAGTTGTCCTTGTCGAGGAACGGCGCCATGTAGTTGTCCGGGTCCGGGAAGTCCGGGAACCAGCCCAGGCCGTAGACGGCATAGTCGCCGCGCTTCTGTGCCGCCCGGTACTTCGCCCAGGGGGTGCCCTGGATGGTGACGTCGAACAGCCCGGTGGCGTTCAGTTGCTTCTTCAGCGTCTTGAACTCGTCGGCGGTGGCCGGGCCGTAGTAGTCGGTCGTGTAGTGCAGGGTGAACTTCACCGGGGTCTCGATGCCGGCGGCCCGCAGCAGGGCGGCGGCCTTGCCGGTGCTGGGCTCGCCGTACTTGTTGTAGAACGAGTTGGTGTGCCCGGTGATGCTGGACGGGATCAGCGAGTAGAGCGGCTCGGCGGTGGCGCCGTAGACCTGGCCGGCGATCTGGCCGCGGTCGATGACCTGGGCGATGGCCTGGCGGACGGCCTTCTTCTTCACCGCGGGGTCGGTGGTGTCGAAGCCCAGGTAGCTGATGGCGAGGCCGGGCATCTCGGTGAGCTTGATGCCGTCCTTCGGCTTCTCCAGCATCAGCTTCGCCTGGCCGGGCGACATGGTGCGGGTCATCATGTCGATCTTCTTGTCGTCGAGTGCCTTGCCCATTGCCGCGGCGTCGGGGAAGAGATCGAGTTCGACTTTGTCGTTGAGGACCTTCAGATCGCCCTTGTACTTCGGGTTCCTGGTGAAGACGACCTTGCCGAGCTGCTTGTTCCTGACCTCCGGCTTCATCGTGTAGGGGCCGGAACCGTCGACCTGGAAGCCTTCGCGCGGGGACCGCGCCGGGTACTTGCTCTTCGGCACGATGCCGGCGGCCGGGGTGGCGAGCTTGTAGGGGAAGGTCGCGTCCGGCGTCTTCAGGTGGAAGACGACTTCGTTGTCGTCGCGGGTCTCGATCGTGTCGATGTTGGCGAGCAGGCCGACGGGTCCGTTGTCGGAGTCGATGCCGATGACCCGGTTGATGGAGTACTTGACGTCCTCGGCGGTGACGGGCTTGCCGTCGGCGAAGGTGAGACCGCTCCGCAGCCTGCAGCGGTAGCTCTCGTTCTGCCGGTCGGTGAACGTACAGCTCTCGGCGGCCTCGGGGACGGGTTCGCCGCCGCCGCGCGGGACGTGGGTCAGCGTCTGCACGGTCTGCCGCAGGATGTTCCAGACGCCCGCTTCGTAGCCGATGGCGGGGTCGAGCGGCGCGGGGTTGTCCTCGGTGGCGACGAACTGGTCCGTGGTGCCGACAGCGATGGCGGCGTCGCCATCGCTCCCGCCGTCCGTCGCGCCGCAGGCGGCGAGTACGGGGGCGAGCAGGCCGACGACGGCCGGCAGCACCAGAGTCTTGCGGTTCATCTTGGACGTTCTCCCTCATCCGGCCATTGAGAAAACGACATTAGTGGGACCCGCCGGTAATCCCTGACCGGTGGCGTTCCATGCGTAATCAAATGGTGAAGGGAATTGTCGCCGCGCTGATTTCCCGGGCAGGGAAGGTTCCGTACAGGACTCCACGAATCGGGGCATTCGGGCGGATCAAAGCAGGCATCTCGGGCGATCTCGAGAAAGATCACGAGCCTTCGAGGTGACCAAGCTCACCCCTGATCCAATCCCCGCCTTGGCATGCCGCCGACTTTTCCCTACGTATGCCCGACGAAACGCGCACACGGCCACGCCGAGAGCTTTTCCATTCATTCACAGAAATACTCTCGGTACGGGGATCAATGCATTCCCGTGACCAGGCCGCGGAGAAATGCGAGATCGACTTCTTCGAGTGAGCCCACCACGACCCGGCCCGATGCGGGCGCGATCGGTGCGACGGACGGTACGGCGACGACCCAGCAGCCGGCGGCCTCTGCCGCGGCGACGCCGGTTGCGGTGTCCTCGATGACCGCACAGCGCTCGGGGGCCGCTCCGAAGCCGGAGGCGGCGGTGAGGTAGGGCTCCGGGTGCGGCTTCGTCCGGGAGACCTCGTCACCTGCGACGGTGAGCGAGAAGTGGTGGTGGCCGACCGAGTCCAGCACCCGGTCGATGATGCGCCGGTGCGAGGCGGAGACCAGGGCGGTCGGGATCTCGTGCGCCACCAGTTCGGCGAGCAGCCGAGCGGCGCCCGGCATCAGCGGCACACCGCGGTCGATGCGCTCCTCGAAGCGGTCGTTGAGCAGCACGGTGAGCTCCGGGAGGGTGATGTCCGCACCGGTGACATCGATGAGATACCCGGCACTGCGGGTCATCGGCCCGCCGACGACCACGTCCTTCCACGCCTCGTCCAGCCGGTACCCGAGGTCGGCGAAGACCGCCACCTCGGCCTCCCACCAGAAACCCTCGGTATCGACCAGGGTGCCGTCCATGTCGAGGAAGACAGCCTGCAGGGCGGCGCCTTCAGCCGTACGGATCAAGGACGCGGGGACCGTACTGGTCATGCGGCACACCTTCCATGAGGGACGAGAAGGCCGGCCGCCTTTTCCAGGGAAAGGGCGGCCGGCCTGCACTGGACCGACCAGTGTACGACTCGTCCCGCTACGGCGCGTCCGACATTTCCTTACCGCGCGTTGAAGTACTTCGCCTCCGGGTGGTGGATGACGATCGCGTCCGTGGACTGCTCCGGGTGGAGCTGGAACTCCTCGGACAGGTGGACACCGATCCGCTCGGGCTGCAGCAGGTCGGCGATCTTCGCCCGGTCCTCCAGGTCGGGGCAGGCCCCGTAGCCGAGGGAGAAGCGTGCGCCGCGGTACTTCAGCGCGAACATGTCCTCGACTGCGGCCGGGTCCTCGCCGCCGAAGCCGAGCTCGGAACGGACCCGGGCGTGCCAGTACTCAGCGAGGGCCTCGGCGAGCTGGACGGAGAGGCCGTGCAGCTCCAGGTAGTCGCGGTAGGAATTGGCCTCGAAGAGCTTGGCGGTCTCGCCGCCGATCTTCGAACCGACGGTGACGACCTGGAGACCGATCACGTCCGTCTCACCCGACTCCTCCGGGCGGAAGAAGTCCGCGAGGCAGAGGCGTCGGCCGCGGCGCTGGCGCGGGAAGGTGAAGCGCGTGCGCTCGGAACCGTCCTCGTGCAGCAGGATCAGGTCGTCGCCCTTGGAGACGCACGGGAAGTAGCCGTAGACCACGGCGGCTTCCAGCAGGTTCTCCGTGTGCAGCTTGTCGAGCCAGCCGCGCAGGTGCGGGCGGCCCTCGGTCTCCACGAGCTCCTCGTACGTCGGTCCGTCACCGGCGCGGGCCTGCTTGAGGCCCCACTGGCCCTTGAAGAGCGCACCCTCGTCGAGCCAGGAGGCGTACTCCTTGAGCTGGATGCCCTTGACGACACGGGTGCCCCAGAACGGCGGTTCGGGGACCGGGTTGTCGGTGGCGACATCGGACCGTACGCCGTCCTCGGGCTCCTCGACCTCCAGTACGGCGGTCTCCCGCCTGGGGACGCGGCGCTGCTTCAGCTCGGGGAGGCTGGCGCCGGGGACGCCGCGCTTGACGGCGATCAGGGCGTCCATGAGGCGCAGGCCCTCGAACGCGTCGCGGGCGTAGCGGACCTCGCCCTCGTAGATCTCGTGGAGGTCCTGCTCGACATAGGCCCTGGTGAGAGCCGCACCGCCGAGGATCACCGGATATTCGGCGGCCAGCTTGCGCTGGTTCAGCTCCTCCAGGTTCTCCTTCATGATCACGGTGGACTTCACCAGGAGGCCGGACATGCCGATGACATCGGCGCGGTGCTCCTGCGCGGCCTCCAGGATCGCGGAGACCGGCTGCTTGATGCCGATGTTGACGACGTTGAAGCCGTTGTTGGACAGAATGATGTCGACGAGGTTCTTGCCGATGTCGTGGACGTCGCCGCGGACGGTGGCCAGGACGATCGTGCCCTTGCCCTCCGCGTCGGACTTCTCCATGTGCGGTTCCAGGTAGGCCACGGCGGACTTCATGACCTCGGCGGACTGGAGCACGAACGGCAGCTGCATCTGACCGGAGCCGAACAGCTCACCGACGACCTTCATGCCTTCGAGCAGCGTGTCGTTGACGATGTCGAGGGCCGGACGGGTCCGCAGTGCCTCGTCGAGGTCGGCCTCCAGGCCGTTCTTCTCACCGTCGACGATGCGGCGCTGGAGGCGCTCGTCGAGCGGCAGCGCGAGGAGCTCCTCGGCCTTGCCTGCCTTCATCGACTTCATGTTGACGCCCTCGAACAGCTCCATGAGCCGCTGCAGCGGGTCGTAGCCCTCGGCGCGGCGGTCGTAGATGAGGTCGAGTGCGACCTTGACCTGCTCCTCCTCCAGGCGCGCGATCGGCAGGATCTTCGAGGCGTGCACGATGGCGGAGTCGAGACCGGCCTTGACGCACTCGTCGAGGAAGACGGAGTTCAGGACAACCCGGGCGGCCGGGTTGAGACCGAAGGAGATGTTCGACAGGCCGAGCGTGGTCTGGACGTCGGGATGGCGCCGCTTCAGTTCGCGGATGGCGCCGATGGTGGCGACGCCGTCCTTGCGGGACTCCTCCTGACCGGTGCAGATGGTGAAGGTCAACGCGTCGATGAGGATGTCCGACTCATGGATGCCCCAGTTGCCGGTCAGGTCCTCGATCAGCCGCTCGGCGACGGCGACCTTGTGCTCGACGGTGCGGGCCTGGCCCTCCTCGTCGATCGTGAGAGCGATCAGCGCGGCGCCGTGCTCGGCGGCCAGTTGCGTGACCTTGGCGAAGCGCGACTCGGGTCCGTCGCCGTCCTCGTAGTTGACGGAGTTGAGGACCGCCCGGCCGCCGAGCTTCTCCAGGCCTGCCCGCAGGACCGGCAGCTCGGTGGAGTCGAGCACGACCGGGAGCGTGGAGGCGGTGGCGAAGCGGCCGGCCAGCTCCTCCATGTCCGCGACACCGTCCCGGCCGACGTAGTCGACGCAGAGGTCGAGCATGTGCGCGCCCTCGCGGATCTGGTCGCGCGCCATCTCCACGCAGTCGTCCCAGCGGGCCTCCAGCATGGCCTCGCGGAACTTCTTGGACCCGTTGGCGTTCGTACGCTCGCCGATGGCGAGGTACGAGGTGTCCTGGCGGAACGGGACCGTCTGGTACAGCGAGGCGGCGCCGGGCTCGGGGCGCGGGTCGCGTGGGGTGAGGGCGGCGCCGCGGACGCGTTCGACGACCTGGCGCAGGTGCTCCGGAGTCGTACCGCAGCAGCCGCCGACCAGCGAGAGGCCGTACTCCTGGACGAACGTCTCCTGCGCGTCGGCCAGTCCTTCGGGACCGAGCGGGAAGTGCGCGCCGTCCTTGGTGAGCACCGGCAGTCCGGCGTTGGGCATGCAGAGCAACGGGATGCGGGAGTGGCGCGTGAGGTAGCGCAGGTGCTCACTCATCTCCGCCGGGCCGGTCGAGCAGTTCAGGCCGATCATGTCGACGCCGAGTGGTTCGAGCGCGGTCAGCGCGGCGCCGATCTCCGAGCCGAGCAGCATGGTGCCGGTCGTCTCGAACGCCAGCGAGCACAGCAGCGGGAGGTCGCTGCCCATCGCCTCCAGCGCCCGCCGCGCACCCAGTACCGCGGCCTTGGTCTGGAGGAGGTCCTGCGTCGTCTCGATGATGAGCGCGTCCGCGCCGCCGGCGATCAGCCCTTCGGCGTTCTGCTGGAAACCGTCGCGGAGCACGGTGTACGGCGCGTGGCCCAGCGTCGGCAGCTTGGTGCCGGGGCCGATGGAGCCGAGCACCCAGCGCTGCTGCCCGGTGGAGGCAGTGAACTCGTCGGCCACCTCGCGGGCGATGCGCGCGCCGGACTCGGACAGCTCGTGGATGCGCTCGGGAATGTCGTACTCGCCCAGGGCGGAGGCGTTGGCACCGAAGGTGTTGGTCTCGACGCAGTCCACCCCGACCGCGAAGTACTCCTCGTGCACCGAGCGCACGATGTCCGGGCGGGTGACGTTGAGGATCTCGTTGCAGCCTTCGAGGTTCTGGAAGTCCTCAAGGGTGGGGTCCTGCGCCTGGAGCATGGTGCCCATGGCACCGTCGGCCACCACCACGCGGGTGGCGAGTGCCTCGCGGAGGGCTTCGGCTCGGTTCCGGCTGTCGGCGGAAAGGGTCGGCGACGGGGCCATGGATGTACTCCCAGGGATGCGACGGCTGTCGGCTTTGCGGCTTCGGTGGAGGCCGCACCTCGTCAGGGTAGCCGGGTGCCGCCTTCGACCGTCACTGTGTCCCACGGAACGGACGGCATGCTGTGCGGGGGAATGTCCGGGGCGTGCGGCACCGCAGGATCGCCGCACGATCGAGCATTGGTCGGCAACGACCGATAGTGTTCAGCATTGTCGAACCATAGTGGAGGAGTACGGCGCCATGGCCAAGAACATCCAGTCGCTCGAGCGGGCGGCGGCGATGCTGCGTCTGCTGGCAGGCGGCGAACGGCGGCTGGGGCTGTCCGACATCGCCTCCTCCCTGGGCCTGGCCAAGGGCACCGCGCACGGCATTCTGCGCACGCTGCAGCACGAGGGCTTCGTGGAGCAGGACGGGGCCTCGGGCCGCTACCAGCTGGGTGCCGAGCTGCTGCGCCTGGGCAACAGCTATCTGGACGTCCACGAACTGCGGGCGCGCGCCCTGGTCTGGACGGACGATCTGGCCCGCTCCAGCGGCGAGAGCGCCCACCTGGGGGTCCTGCACCAGCAGGGCGTCCTGATCGTGCACCACGTCTTCCGCCCCGACGACAGCAGGCAGGTCCTGGAGGTCGGGGCCATGCAGCCGCTGCACTCCACCGCGCTGGGCAAGGTGCTCGCGGCGTACGACCCGGTGGCGCACACCGAGGCGGTCGAGGCCGAGCGGAAGCCTTTCACCCCGCGCACCGTCACCGACCTGGAGGAGTTCGAGTCGGTGCTCTCACTGACCCGGGCGCGCGGCTGGGCGGACGACGTGGAGGAGACGTGGGAGGGGGTGGCCGCGGTGGCCGCACCGATCCACGACCGGCGCCGGATGCCGGTCGGCGCGGTCGCCGTGACCGGAGCGGTGGAACGCGTCTGCTCCGGGGGCGAGCTCCGTCCGGAGCTGGTCGCGGCAGTACGGGACTGCGCCCGGGCGGTTTCCCGGGATCTCGGCGCCGGGCGCTTCTGACCGCACTGGCGGATCATCGGTAACGATCGGGTCAAAGGCCCAGGAACTCTTGACGCTTCATTCACCAGGGGGAAACACTGCCGTTCATCGGTCGGCATTGTCGAACGCTTAACGGCAATACACGCTAGGGTGTGACAGTGCCAAGGGCCGGTCAAGCCCTCACCTGAGGGCACGAACCACCGGAGGGACCCGGGGTTCGGCTTCCCTGGACGAAGGACAAAGGAGTCGCGGGTGTCCAGCTCCGACATCTTCATCGGCGAGACCATCGGTACCGCCATGCTCATCCTGCTCGGCGGTGGTGTCTGTGCCGCCGTCACTCTCAAGCACTCCAAGGCACAGAACGCCGGCTGGCTCGCCATCACCTTCGGATGGGGTTTCGCGGTGCTGACCGCCGCGTATCTGGTCGGCGGGGTGTCGGGGGCACACCTCAACCCCGCGGTCACCATCGGCCTCGCGATCAAGGGCAGCACCGAGTGGAGCGACGTACCGCTGTACCTCGGCTCCCAGCTGCTCGGCGCGATGATCGGCGCGGTGCTGGTCTGGCTGACGTACTACGGGCAGTTCCGGGCCCATCTGACCGATCCGGCGACGCTGTACAGCCAGCCGAGTGAAGAGGGCATGGTCGACCAGGCCGCCGCCCCGAAGGCCGGCCCGGTGCTGGGCATCTTCTCGACGGGCCCGGAGATCCGGAACGCCGTCCAGAACGTGATCACCGAAGTCATCGCGACCGTCGTGCTGGTCCTGGCGATCCTCACGCAGGGCCTGAACAACAACGGTGACGGTCTCGGCACGCTCGGCGCGCTGATCACCGCCCTGGTCGTCGTCGCCATCGGTCTCTCGCTCGGCGGGCCGACCGGTTACGCAATCAACCCGGTTCGCGACCTCGGGCCGCGTATCGTGCACGCGCTGCTGCCGCTGCCGAACAAGGGCGGTTCCGACTGGGGCTACGCCTGGATCCCGGTCGTCGGCCCCCTCATCGGCGGTGCGATCGCGGGCGGGCTCTACAACGTCGCCTTCGCGTGAGCCGTAGAGCTCGGAGCCGTAACCCTCAGATCTCACAGACCTCCAGGAGCACACCGTGACCGACGCACACACCACCGGCCCGTTCATCGCGGCCATCGACCAGGGCACCACCTCCAGCCGCTGCATCGTCTTCGACAAGGACGGCCGGATCGTCTCCGTCGACCAGAAGGAGCACGAGCAGATCTTCCCGAAGCCCGGCTGGGTCGAGCACAACGCGACCGAGATCTGGGAGAACGTCCAGGAGGTCGTTGCCGGCGCCATCGTCAAGGCGGGCATCACCGCCGCCGACGTCAAGGCGATCGGCATCACCAACCAGCGCGAGACCACGCTGCTCTGGGACAAGAACACCGGTGAGCCCGTCCACAACGCGATCGTCTGGCAGGACACCCGCACCGACGCGCTCTGCAAGGAGCTCGGCCGCAATGTCGGCCAGGACCGGTTCCGCCGCGAGACCGGGCTGCCGCTCGCCTCGTACTTCTCCGGTCCCAAGGTCCGCTGGCTGCTCGACAACGTCGAGGGACTGCGCGAGCGCGCCGAGCGCGGCGACATCCTCTTCGGCACCATGGACTCCTGGGTCATCTGGAACCTGACCGGCGGCGCCGACGGCGGCGTGCACGTCACCGACGTCACCAATGCCTCGCGCACCCTCCTGATGAACCTGCACGAGATGACGTGGGACCAGCGGATCCTCCAGTCGATGGAGATCCCCGCCGCCGTGCTGCCGGAGATCCGGTCCTCCGCCGAGGTGTACGGCATCGCCAAGGACGGCGCCCTGGCCGGCGTCCCGGTCGCGTCCGCGCTCGGCGACCAGCAGGCGGCCCTCTTCGGCCAGACCTGCTTCTCCGAGGGCGAGGCCAAGTCCACGTACGGCACGGGCACCTTCATGCTGATGAACACCGGTGAGACGCCCGTCAACTCCTACAACGGACTGCTGACGACCGTCGGCTACCGGATCGGCGACCAGAAGCCGGTCTACGCCCTGGAAGGCTCCATCGCCGTCACCGGTTCGCTCGTGCAGTGGATGCGCGACCAGATGGGTCTGATCAACTCCGCCGCCGAGATCGAGACGCTGGCCTCGTCGGTCGAGGACAACGGCGGCGCGTATTTCGTGCCCGCCTTCTCCGGTCTCTTCGCCCCGTACTGGCGCTCCGACGCCCGCGGTGTCATCGCCGGGCTCACCAGGTACGTCACCAAGGCGCACATCGCCCGTGCCGTCCTCGAGGCCACCGCCTGGCAGACCCGCGAGATCACCGACGCCATGACCAAGGACTCCGGCGTCGAGCTGGCCGCCCTCAAGGTCGACGGCGGTATGACCTCCAACAACTTGCTGATGCAGACGCTCGCGGACTTCCTGGACGCGCCCGTGGTGCGGCCCATGGTCGCCGAGACGACCTGCCTCGGCGCCGCCTACGCCGCCGGTCTCGCCGTCGGCTTCTGGCCGGACACCGACGCGCTGCGCGCCAACTGGCGCCGGGCCGCCGAGTGGACCCCCCGCATGGACGCGGACACCCGCGAACGCGAGTACAAGAGCTGGCTCAAGGCCGTGGAACGTTCCATGGGCTGGCTCGACGACAACACTGCCGAGGAGTAATCGACATGACCACCCTGCAGAGCGTCCCGGCACTCGGGACGCACCCGGCCTCCGGCTCCCTTCCGAGCCGCGCCGAGACTCGGGAGCAGCTCTCCAAGGCGACGTACGACCTCCTGGTGATCGGTGGCGGAATCCTGGGCATCTCCACCGCCTGGCACGCCGCGCAGTCCGGGCTGCGGGTGGCCCTGGTGGACGCCGGCGACTTCGCCGGCGCCACCTCCTCCGCCTCCTCCAAGCTGCTCCACGGCGGTCTGCGCTACCTGCAGACCGGCGCGGTGAAGCTGGTCGCGGAGAACCACTTCGAGCGCCGTGCGGTGTCCCGCCAGGTGGCTCCGCACCTGGCCAATCCGCTCACCTTCTATCTGCCGGTCTACAGGGGCGGCCCGCACGGTGCGGCCAAGCTCGGCGCGGGTGTGTTCGCGTACTCGGCGCTGTCCGCGTTCGGTGACGGTGTCGGCCATGTGATCAGCCCGGCGAAGGCGCAGCGCGATGTGCCGGAGCTGCGCACGGACAATCTGAAGGCGGTCGCGGTCTACGGCGACGACCAGATGAACGACGCCCGGATGGCGCTGATGACGGTCCGTGCGGCCGTCGACGCGGGTGCGGTCGTCCTCAACCATGCCGCGGTCACCGGGCTGCGGTTCACCAAGGGCCGGGTGACGGGCGCCGACCTGGAGGACCGCACGGACGGCACGGAGTTCGGCGTCACCGCCCGGCTGGTGCTGAACGCCACCGGCCCGTGGGTCGACCATCTGCGGAAGATGGAGGACCCGAACGCGGCGCCTTCGATACGCCTGTCCAAGGGCGCGCACCTCGTTCTGAAGCGCACCCGCCCCTGGAAGGCCGCACTCGCCACACCGATCGACAAGTACCGCATCACGTTCGCCCTGCCGTGGGAGGACATGCTGCTGCTCGGCACGACGGACGAGGAGTACGAGGGCGATCCGGCGGACGTCGCGGTCAACGAGAAGGACACCGCGCAGATCCTGGACGAGGCGGCGTTCTCGATCAAGGACCAGCAGCTGTCCCGCGATCTGATCACGTACTCCTTCGCGGGTCTGCGGGTGCTGCCGGGCGGTCCCGGCGACACCTCCAAGGCCAAGCGCGAGACGGTCGTGACGGAGGGCCGAGGCGGGATGCTCTCGGTCGCGGGCGGCAAGTGGACGACCTTCCGCCACATCGGCCGTACGGTGATGAACAAGCTGGCCGCGCTCCCCGGGCACCCGCTGGCCGACGACATGGAGCCCATGGCGCATCTGCCGAAGAAGCTCCCGCTGCCCGGTATCGCCAACCCGAACGCGGTCGCGCACCGGCTGCTGATCGACGGTGGAACGCCCGGACCGCGGATGGCCGCCGACACCGCCCGGCACCTCGCCACGCACTACGGCTCGCTCTCCTTCGACATCGCGCGGCTGGCGAACGAGAACCCGGCGCTGGCCGAGCGCATCCACCCGGACGCGCCGGAGATCTGGGCACAGGTCGCCTACGCGCGTGACCACGAGTGGGCGCAGACGGCCGACGACGTGCTGCGCCGCCGCACGACGCTGACCATCCGGGGCCTGGCCACGGACGAGATCCGGACCAGGGTCGAGGGAATGCTGGCCGAGGAGGGCTGACCGGTACCGCGGCAACGGCCGGCGCACGGGCGGGGGCGGTTTCCACGGGGGGAGCCGCCCCCGCCCGCGTACCCGCTGTGCCCCGGGGCGGCCGGTGGACGTGCCCTGTGGCTGCCATGCGCGCGCAATGTGACGCGGGGACAGCGGAGGCCATGACGTTCGAGACACTGCAGCGCTTCGCGGAGGAAATCACTCCGGTGGTACGGCGCGAGGCTCCGTGGACGCTCCGGAATCGAGCGATCGATCACCTCCTGCGGAAGACGGGGTTCTTCCGCCTGATCCGACCCTCATAATGAAGAGATACATCGGATGTCTTGTGCCGGGGTCTGATCCCGTCCGAATCCAGGAGGACCGTCATGGCTGTCACCGACGAGGCGATCGAGAAGATCAAGGGAATGATCGTCTCGGGTGCGCTACGGCCAGGCGACCGGCTGCCCAAGGAGAGCGAACTGGCGGCGGAGCTCGGGCTCTCCCGCAACTCGCTGCGGGAGGCCGTCCGCGCCCTGTCGCTGATCCGCATCCTCGACGTCCGGCAGGGCGACGGCACGTACGTCACCAGCCTCGACCCGCAGTTGCTGCTGGAGGCGCTGAGCTTCGTCGTGGACTTCCACCGCGACGACACCGTGCTGGAGTTCCTGGCGGTCCGCCGAATCCTGGAGCCCGCCGCGACGGCGATGGCGGCGACGCGGATCAGCGAGGCGCAGCTGGACGTGCTGAGCTCCCAGCTGGACGCTCTGGGCGCGCAGCCGTCGGTCGAGGAACTGGTCGCCTGCGACCTGGAGTTCCACCGCGGCATCGTGCAGTCGTCCGGGAATTCGGTGCTCTGCTCGCTGCTCGACGGTCTCTCCGGGCCGACGACGCGGGCCCGTGTCTGGCGCGGACTGACGCAGGAGGACGCGGTCAGCCGGACGCTGCACGAGCACCGGGCGATCGTGTCGGCGCTGCGGGACCGGGATGCGGAGGCTGCGCGGGCCTGGGCGACGGTGCATGTGGCGAGCGTGGAGCAGTGGCTGAGGTCGACGCTGTGACATGCGTACGGGCCGGTGCGCGGAACCCTCCGCGCACCGGCCCGTACGGACCACGGTTCAGTCCTGCTTCTCACCGCTCGCGAAGCGCGAGATGACCAGGGCGACGATGATGATCGCGCCGTTGAGGAACTGGTTCCACAGTGCCGGGACGCCGCCGAGGGTCATCACGTTGACCACCAGTTGCAGCGTCAGCACTCCGGTCAGCGCGCCGAACAGCGTGCCACGACCACCCTTGAGGCTGATGCCGCCGATGACCGCCGCGGCGAACACCTGGAAGATCCAGCCGTTGCCCTGCGTCGCGGCGACCGCCCCGTAGTGGCCGGTGTAGAGGATGCCCGCGAAGGCCGCCAGCAGACCGCCGATGGCAAGCACGATCCAGGTGACCCGGTCGACCCGGATGCCCGCGGCCCGCGCTGCTTCCGGGTTGCCCCCGATCGCGTACAGCGAACGCCCGTGGCGCAGCCAGGCCAGGGTCGCACCGCCGATCGCGAAGAGCACCAGACAGATCCAGACCGCGGCCGGTACGCCGAGCCACTCGCTCTTGCCGAGGTAGCGGAACGACTCCGGGACGTCGGTGATGGACTTGCCCTCGGTGATGCCGATGTGGAGTCCGCGCAGCATGGTGAGCATGCCGAGCGTGGCGATGAAGCCGTTGACCCGGAGCTTCAGCATCAGGAAGCCGTTGATCGCGCCGATCGCGAGCCCCACCAGCAGGCAGAGCGGGATCGCCGACCAGGTGGGCAGCAGACCGAGGCCGGCGAAGCGGCCGCCCTCGGTGGGCAGCACCAGCCACATGGCGACGACGGGCGCGATGCCGATCGTCGACTCCAGGGACAGGTCCATCCGTCCGCAGATGAGGATCAGGGCCTGGCCGAGGACCAGCAGGCTGAGTTCGGAGGACTGCTGGACGACGCTGATCAGGTTGTCGGAGGTGAGGAAGACCGGCGAGACGATGAAGCCGATCACCATCAGCACCAGGATCACCGGCACCAGGGAGAAGTCACTCCACCGGATCAGCTTGAGCCGGCTCAGCGGGCTGTCGTCGAGCCCGCCCCCGAGTCCCCCGTTGATGTCGTCGGCCGTCGACGGCCGTATCGTGCCGGTCATTCCCTTTCCCCCACACCTTCCATGGCGGCGACGAGTTCCCCGTCGGTCCACCCGCTTCCGAACGTTGCGACCACTCGCCCGTGGAACAGGGCGAGCACCCGGTCGCAGACCCGCAGATCGTCCAGCTCGTCCGAGACGACGACTGCGGCATTGCCCTCGTCGGCGACCCGCCGGACGACGCCGAGCAGCGAGTCCTTGGACTTGACGTCCACACCCGCGGTGGGCCGGACCGCGACCAGCACGCTCGGCTTGCGGGCCAGTGCGCGGGCGACCACCACCTTCTGCTGGTTGCCGCCCGACAGCCCGGCGACGGGCTGTTCGGGTCCCTGTGTCTTGATGTCCAGCGACTCGATCATCGACCGTGCGAACTCCCTGGTGCGGGAGGGCAGTACGGTCCCCCACGGACCGAGCTGGTCGGTGACCGTGAGGGTGGCGTTCTCGGCGACGCTGCGTCCCAGGACAAGGCCCTGGTCGTGCCGGTCCTCGGGGATGTACCCGATTCCGGCGTCCAACGCGTGCGGCACGCTGCCGGACGGCACCGTCCTCCCATGCACGGAGACCGTGCCGCCGCTGGCCTTCCGCATCCCGGCGAGCGCCTCACCGAGTGCGGTGTTGCCGCTGGCCGCGGATCCGGCGAGGCCGAGCACCTCGCCGGGGCGGACCTGGAGGTCCAGCGGATCGAACTGGCCCTCCAGGCACAGCCCTTCGGTGCGCAGGACGGGCTCCACCGACGCGTCCCCCACCGCTGCCCGGTCACCGCCCGCGTGCCAGGCGGCGGGTCCGCTGCCCTTCTCGCCCGTCATCGCCGTGACCAGTTCGGTCTTGGTGAGGTCGGCGACCGGAGCGGTCAGGACGTGGCGTGCGTCACGGTAGACGGTGACGGCGGTGCACAGGTCGTACACCTCCTGCAGATGATGGGAGATGAACAGGAACGCCACTCCCTGGCCCTGCAGTTCCCTGAGCTTGTCGAAGAGCCGCCCGATGCCGCGGGCATCGAGCTGGGCGGTCGGTTCGTCCAGGATGATCAGCCGGGCGCCGAAGGACAGCGCCCGCGCGATCTCGACGAACTGCCGCTGCTCCACGGCCAGATCCCTGGCCCGGGTGTTGGGGTCGACCTGGACGCCGTACTCGGCGAGGAGCTGCTCCGCACGCCTGCGGAGCCTTCCCCAGCTGATCCACCGCGACTCGTCGTCCAGCCGGCCGAGGAAGAGGTTCTCGGCGACGGTCAGATCGGGGACGACCATGGACTTCTGGTAGACGCACGCGACCTTCGACTGCCAGGCCGTGGTGTCCCCGAAGGCGGGCGCGGGCTCCCCGCCGAAGCGGACCGTGCCCGCGTCCGCCTTGTGCAGTCCCGTCAGAACGCTGACCAGCGTGGACTTTCCCGCGCCGTTGCGGCCGACGAGGGCATGGGACTCCCCGGGCTGCACGGTGAGCTGCACACCGTCGAGCGCCACGGTGGGCCCGAAGCGTTTGACGACGCCTTCCGCCTCTACGGCAGGTGGTGGTGCCTGGTCCATGGCTAGCTCTTCTTCTCCAGCTGGTTGGCCCACAGCTTCGGGTCGTCGACGTTGTCCTTGGTCACCAGGGGCGCGGGAAGCTGGTCCTCGAAGCCGTTCGGGATCTTGATGATGTTCGAGTCGTGGTCGGTCGGTCCCTCCTTGAAGGTCTTACCGTCCAGTGCCGCCTTGGCGTAGTACAGCGCGTACTTCGCGTACAGGTCTGCGGGCTGCGAGATCGTCGCGTCGATCTTGCCCGCCCTGATGGCGTCGAACTCCTCCGGGATGCCGTCGTTGGAGATGATCGTGATGTGGCCCGCCGTACCGGCCGGCTTCAGCAGCTTCTTCTGCTCCAGCAGCGCGAGGGTCGGCTGCAGGAAGACACCGCCGGCCTGCATGTAGATACCGTTGATGTCGGGGTTCGCGGCGAGCGTGGACTGGAGCTTGGCGGACGCGACGTCGCCCTTCCAGTCGGTGGCCAGCTCGAAGACCTTGATGCCCGGGTAGTCCTTGTCCATGCAGGCCTTGAACGCCTCGGACCGGTCACGGCCGTTGATCGAGGACAGGTCGCCCTGGAACTCGACGACCTTGCCCTTGCCCTTCAGCTGCTCGCCGAGGTACTTGCAGGCGTTGGTTCCGTACGCCTTGTTGTCGGCGCGGACGACCATGTAGACGTTGCCCTTGTCGGGGCGGGTGTCGACGCTGATGACCGGGATCTTCTTGTCGTTCAGCGTGTTCAGCGACTCGGCGATGGCGCCGGTGTCCTGCGGGGCCATCACGACGGCCTTGGCGCCCTGGTCGGTGAACGTCTGGACATTGGCGACGAGCTTGCCGATGTCGTTCTGCGAGTTGGTCAGCGGCAGTGCCTTGACCTCACCCGCCTTGACGCCCTTCTGGATGTAGTTCTGGTACGAGTTCCAGAAGTCGCTGTCGCTGCGCGGCAGGTCGATACCGACCTTCCCGGCGCCCGCGCCGTCATCGGTGGACTCGCGGTTGCAGCCCGCGAGGGCAGTGACGGCCAGCAGCACGGCGCAGGCTGCCGCACTCGTCGTACGCACTCTCATTGGTGTCCCGTCCTTCGTGGAGTACTGGCTCGATGCTCGGTTGGATGGTGCGGCTCGGCCTGGGTGGGGTGGATCAGTTGCCGACGGGCCGCAGGCGCAGGCCCTGCATTCCGCCGTCGACCGCGAGTGCCGTGCCCGTGACGGAGGCGGCGGCGGGGCTGGCGAGGTAGACGATCGCGGCGGCGACCTCGTCGGCCGACACGAGTCGTCCCAGCGGCTGGCGGGCGTCGAGTGCGGCGCGTTCGGCGACCGGGTCGTCGGCCTGGCCGAGGAGACGGCCGATCCACGGGGTGTCCGCGGTGCCGGGGTTGACGCAGTTGACGCGGACACCTTCGCGGACGTGATCGGCGGCCATGGCAAGGGTCAGCGAGAGCACCGCGCCCTTGCTGGCGCTGTACAGGGCTCGCTGCGGCAGTCCCGCGGTCGCCGCGATGGAACAGGTGTGCGTGATCGAGACGGCGCCGGGCCGGTCGGCCGCCGCACGCCGCAGATGGGGCAGGGCGTGCCTGGCGGTGCGGACCATGCCGAGGACATTGATGTCCAGGACCCGGGTCCACTCCTCGTCGGCGTTGTCCTCGACGGTGCCGATCGAGCCGATGCCCGCATTGGACACGACGGTGTGCAGCGATCCCAGTTCGGCGGCTGCCCGGTCCACCGCCTCGCGCACGGCGTCGTCGTCGGTGACGTCCGCCTTGACGGCGAGGGTGCCCTCGGGGGCGCCCGCGGTCTCCCGGTCGAGCACGGCCACGCGCGCGCCGCGTTCCAGCAGCAGCGTCGCGACGGCGGCCCCGATACCGGAGGCACCGCCCGTCACCAGGGCGGACATCCCCTCGAAGTCGCTTGTGCCGGTCATCAGTTGGCCTCCTCGGGCGTGCGGCGGGCCTGCCATACGGGACCCTCCGGGAAACGGTGTGCGGCGATCGAGTCGGGGAGCATCCGGGCGGAGAAGCCCGGGGAGCCCGGGGCGACGTAGCGACCCCCTTCGATCACGGTGGGGTCGACGAAGTGTTCGTGGAGGTGGTCGACGTACTCGATCACGCGGTTCTCCCAGCTGCCGGAGACCGCCACGTAGTCGAACATCGACAGGTGCTGCACCAGCTCGCACAGTCCGACGCCACCCGCGTGCGGGCAGACCGGCACACCGAACTTGGCGGCGAGCAGCAGGATCGCCAGGTTCTCGTTGACGCCCGCGACGCGCGCCGCGTCGATCTGGACGAAGTCGACGGCGCCGGCCTGGAGCAGCTGCTTGAACACGACGCGGTTGGCGACGTGTTCACCGGTGGCGACCTTGACCGGCTGCCCGGCCCGGACGGCGGCGTGTCCGAGGATGTCGTCGGGGCTGGTCGGCTCCTCGATCCAGTGCGGGTCGAACGGTGCGAGCGCCGTCATCCACTCCACCGCGTCGGCGACGTCCCACCGCTGGTTGGCGTCGACGGCGATCCTGATGTCCGGTCCGACGGCCTCGCGGGCCAGGGAGAGCCTGCGGACGTCGTCGTCGAGGTCCCCGCCGACCTTCAGCTTGATCTGGGTGAAGCCGTCCGCGACGGCCTCCTTCGCCAGTCGGACCAGTTTGTCGTCGGCGTAGCCGAGCCAGCCGGGCGACGTGGTGTACGCGGGGTAGCCCTCGGCACGCAGCCGTTCGGCTCGCTCGGCGCGGCCCGGTTCGGCCGTCCGGAGGATCTCGAGGGCCTCGTCCGGGGTGAGGGCATCGGTGAGATAGCGGAAATCGACGAGGGAGACGAGCTCCTCCGGAGTCATTTCCGCGAGGAACTGCCAGACGGGTCTGCCCGCCTGCTTTGCCGCCAGGTCCCATGCGGCGTTGACGACCGCGCCCGCCGCCATGTGCATCACGCCCTTCTCCGGGCCGAGCCAGCGAAGTTGCGAGTCATGGGTGAGCTCGCGGTACAGCGCACCGAGATCGGCGGCGGTACGGGGCGCCGGGCGGCCTACGACGTACGGGCGCAGCGCGTCGATGGCGGCCGCCATCACCTCGTTGCCGCGCCCGATGGTGAAGCAGAAGCCATGACCCTCGATACCGGCTCCGTCGTCGTCCGAGCCGTCCGGGGCATCTGTGCGCAGTACGACATAGGCGGCGGAGTAGTCGGGATCGGGGTTCATGGCGTCCGAGCCGTCCAGTTGCTCCGAGGTCGGAAAACGGATGTCGTGGACCTCGAAGTCCGTGACGGTCTGACTCATGTGCGCCCCCAGGGGAATAACATCGGACCTCTGTTCTGGTCATCCGATGTATAGCGCCATGAAGGCGCCAACGTCCAGAGTTGAGCCGAAACTGACGGGACACAGCTCGGATGAATCTGGAGGCTGGTGCCCTGATTGGGCCGGTGATGCACCCCCAGGAGCCAGGTTCACCCGGCCGTGGACGGGGGCTGCGGCGATGGAGCCCCGACGCCGTAAGGTTGGTGCGTACGCAAGGGAACTTCGGAAGGAGGCCTGGGTGATCGAGCTCGCGGGGGTTCCCGAGCTGATCGACCCGGTCATGGTGGCCGCGTTCGAGGGGTGGAACGACGCAGGTGACGCCGCCTCCACAGCGGTCGCGCACCTGGACCGGGAGTGGAAGGGCGAGGTTTTCGCGGCGCTCGACGCCGAGGACTACTACGACTTCCAGGTCAACCGGCCGACGGTCTGGCTGGACGGCGGGGTACGCAAGATCACCTGGCCCACCACGCGGCTCTCCGTGGTCCGTATCGGCGGGGACAAGCCCCGCGATCTCGTCCTGGTCCGCGGTATCGAACCGTCGATGCGCTGGCGCTCGTTCTGCAACGAGATCCTGGGCTTCGCCCATGAGCTGGGCGTCGAGATGGTGGTGGTGCTGGGCGCTCTGCTCGGCGACACCCCGCACACCCGCCCGGTGCCGGTCAGCGGAGTCACCTCCGACCCGGATCTGGCGCGGACCATGGATCTGGAGGAGACCCGGTACGAGGGACCGACGGGCATCGTCGGCATCCTCCAGGAGGCGTGCACGCATGCGGGCGTGCCCGCGGTGAGCCTCTGGGCGGCCGTGCCGCACTATGTGTCGCAACCGCCCAACCCGAAGGCCACCATGGCACTGCTGAACCGCCTGGAGGACCTGCTCGGACTGCGCATCCCGCTGGGCGAGCTGCCCGAGGACGCGCGGGCCTGGCAGCTCGGGGTCGATCAACTGGCCGCCGAGGACAGCGAAGTGGCGGAGTACGTGCAGACGCTCGAGGAGGCCCGGGACACCGCGGAGCTTCCCGAGGCGACGGGCGAAGCCATCGCCCGGGAGTTCGAGCGGTATCTGCGACGCCGGGACATCGGCCCGGGCTCCGGACCGGGCCAGGCGCCGGGCGGGCATGCGACGGAGAGCGGCGACGCCTCGTATCTGCGCGACACGTCGAGCGGCCGCACCCGGCCGCCGAAACCGTTGCGGCCGGAGACGGGGACACCGCCGGGAACCTCTCACGAGCCCACTCAAGAGCAACCCTCCGATGACGACAACGACTCCGAAGATTCATCGGAGGACTGACGACGGTGCGCCGGGCGGGTACTCGACCCACCCGGCGCACCACTGTTGAGCGGCCTCCAGGGCGTGTGTCGGAAGTGCCGCCCGCCCTGGTGCCGTGACCGGCAATGTTTGCGACGGGGCAAAGCTTGCCGGGAGCGCCACTAGGAGCAGCTGAAGCGCGCCGCGGCCCAGTCCCCGTGGTCACCGGTCTTGGATCCGTTGGTGTCGGTGACCTTCAGATGCGCATGGCGCGCACCGGTGACGTCCACGTCGACCGGCACGGTGGCCGATGCCCCGGTCACCTTCGGTGAGGTCCACAGCACCTTGCCGTCCGCCTCGACGGAGAACGCCACTTCACCGTAGCCGTTGATCTCGTCGTCGATCCCGACGTCCGCGGTGAACGTGGTGCAGCGTCCGCCGAGATAGACCTCGATGTCGGAGTCGGCGTGGCTGCCGATCCCCTTCGCGTAGGTCTTCCCGGCCAGGGTGAGGGTGTGTCCGTCGGTCGCGCCCGACTCGCCGTTGCTGCGGTCGCGTTCGGCCGGCCCGTAGCCGTTGGTCGACTTCAGCCACACCAGGTCGCTCGCCCAGGTGTCGGAGGTCGGCGGCTGGGGCATCACCGCGGCCGCGAACCGCTGGACGGTGGTGCGGGATTCGCCCGCCACGCGGTAGCGGGCGAGCGCGGTGATCCGGGCCTCGCCGGCCGTGGCGTCCTTCGCCGGGGTGACCGCCACCTCGACCCGCCGGGTGGTGCCCGCCGGGATCCGGTCCACGGTGCTCGCCGGGGTGACCTGCCAGCCCTCGGGGACGTCCAGGCCGACTGCGGCGTCCGTCACGTCGGCACTGCCCGCGGTGACATCGACGGCCACCGTGCCCGCGACGCCCGCCCCGATCTCCTGCCCCTCCGGCGCGGAGACGACGGCCGTGGCGGCCGCGTTCTTCCCGCCGACGGCGCTGGTGTCCTCCAGCTTCACGCTGAACTCCTTGCCGGTGGAGAGCGGCGCGGTCTTGATCTTCACCACCCCGCCGCGGTCGTCCCGGTCGTACCACCAGCCCTGCTTCGCGGTCTTGTACGCGGCCTCGGAACCCAGCCGGGGCAGCTTGCCGTCGAGCTTCACCGCGCTCGGCGCGGACCCGGTGTGCACGCTGAACTCGTACGGCCGCCTGCTCTGCTTGCCGGTGAAGTCCCCCTTGCTCTCCCCGATGTCCACGGTGATGTCGCCCGCGCCCCGGACGGGTGCGTCGACGTGCGCCCGCTGGGTGGCGTACCTGCCGTCGCGGTGCTGCCGGGTGACGCCGTCGTCCTCGTACAGCGTGAAGGAGGAAGCGCCCTGCGGGTAGATGTCCCAGGCCAGCGAGGAGTCGGCGGTCCGGTCCTGGTACGAGCGGATGCCCGGCCACATCGGCACGCTGGCTCCGGCCTTCACGAAGAGCGGCAGGGTGTCGAGCGGGGCGCTGTAGTGGTCGACGGTCGTGGGCCCCTGGTAGGTGCGGCCACTCCAGTAGTCGATCCAGGTGCCCTTGGGCAGATAGATCCCGTCGCGGTGGGTGCTGTCCTGGTGGACGGGTGCGACGAGGAAGTCCTCGCCGGACATGAACTCGTACTTCGCCGCGTCCGTCGCGGCCTTCGGGTCGTCCGGGTATTCGAGGACGAGCGGGCGGACCATGCCGACACCGGTCTTGGTCGCCTCGTGCGCGTACGAGTACTGGTACGGCAGCAGCGACTCCTTGAGCTTGAGGTAGTCGCGGTTGACGGAGGTGTAGGGCTCGCCGTAGCGGAAGGGCTGCTTGTCGCTGGCCGCCCAGCCGTCCATCGTCATCGTGGTGCCCAGGAACATCTTCCACTGGAGATCCCGGGTGTACGTTTTGGCGCTGCCGCCGAAGATACCGTCGACGTCGCCCGTCGTGTAGGCGAGTCCGGACATCGTGGCACCCGCGTAGGTCGGAATCTGCCAGCGGATGTAGTCCCAGGTGCCGTACTGGTCGCCGGACCACTGGACGCCGCAGCGCTGCGCGCCCGACCAGCTCTCGGGGGCGTAGGTGAAGCCGCGGGCGTCGCTGTTGTCCTCGATGCCCTTGTACGCGTCCTTGCAGCCGTCCAGCGCGAACTTGTAGCCCGCTCCGACCCAGGCGACGTCCAGCTTGGCGACCCGCTGGCCGGCCTTGACCTGGTCGGCGATCTTGCCGATGCCGTCCTGGGTCCACAGGCCGAGCTGCATGCCGCGTTCCTGGAGACCCTTGGCGGTCTCGGCGAGGTCCTCGTGGCCGCAGCCGTAACCGTCGTTGACGAGCATCCACCCGTTGGGCATGTCGTGCTCGACGTAACCGTCGGCGACCTTCAGGGCATCCAGGGTGTGGCGCTCGCCGCGGTTGGCATTGTGCAGGTAGCAGTCGGCGTCGCCGATCTCCATCCCGTACACGGGCGGCAGGAAGGGCTTGCCGGTGAGCTTCGTGTACTGCCCGATGACGTCCTTGGCGTCGTCGCCGGCGAAGTAGTAGGCGTCGAAGCGCTGTTCCTGCGCACTGGTGGTCACCGGGTCGGTGAACGCGTAGGTGTTGGGCGCGTAGGTGTTGCGGAAGACGCCGTACCCCGCGGAGGAGAGGTAGAACGGCACGGAATTGGGGTGACCGCCGTCGTTCCAGTTGTAGTCGACGCCGACCTCGACGGTCTTGTCGCGGTGCGAGGTGTTGCCGCGCCCGTTCTGCATGCCGGCGCCGTAGAACTGTTCGTCTGCGCCGCGGGCCAGCGTCTGGGTGGTGCGCTTCCCGTCCCAGCTGAGCCCCTTGGCCTCGGACCAGACGAGGCTGCCGTCGGCCCGGTGGAGCTCGAAGCGCAGCGGCGACTTGTAGGCGTGCAGCGTGACACTGCCGGTGGACAGCTCGTACCGGTCGGTCCTCTCCTTCCACCGGGTGTGCGGCGGGGCGCCCTGCGGCAGGACGATGTCGTCGCCGGTCGGGTCGGAGAACGTACCGCCCGGGGCGAGTTCGATACGGAAGGTCTCGTCTGTGACGAAGCTGACCCGGGCCTCGGCGGAGCCGGCCCTGAGGTGGTAGACGGACCCGTCGGCGGAGAAACCGCTCACATCGCCGACCGTCGTGGCCTCGGGCGCGGCGGGTTCGGCCTGTGCGCTGCCGGGTCCCGCAAACACGGCGACCAGTCCCAGCAGAGCTGCAACTGCCACCACTCTGATGCGCGTTGATGATTGCATAGAGCGCTTTTAGCGCAGCCGCAAGCATTTGACCATGGACAAAACAGGACCGGCCCCGAACTTCGTGGAGAAGTCCAAGGCCGGCCAACAGGCAGAGGAAGAAGGGTTGTTACAGCGCGACACCCAGCAGCGCGTCGACGGTGCGCGAGACGAGGCCCGGCGCACCCTCGTCCGTACCGCCCTCGGCGTTCTGGCGCTCGGCCCAGCGGTCCACGGCGGCCAGAGCGGCCGGCGCGTCCAGGTCGTCGGCGAGAGCCTCGCGGACCTCGTCGACGAGGGCGTCGGCGGACAGTCCGTCGGGCCGGGAGACGGCGGAGCGCCACCGCGCGAGCCGCTCGACGGCGTCGGCGAGCACCTGGTCGGTCCACTCCCAGTCCGACCGGTAGTGGTGCGAGAGCAGCGCCAGCCTGATCGCGGCCGGGTCCACGCCGTCGCGGCGCAGCGCCGACACGAAGACCAGGTTGCCCCGGGACTTGGACATCTTCTCGCCGTCCAGGGCGACCATCCCGGCGTGCACGTACGCCTGGGCGAACGGGTGCTCGCCGGTCAGTACCTGGGCGTGCGATGCGCCCATCTCGTGATGCGGGAAGGCGAGGTCGGACCCGCCTCCCTGGACGTCGAAGCCCATGCCGAGGTGGTCCAGCGCGATGGCCACGCACTCGATGTGCCAACCGGGCCGGCCCGCACCGAGCGAGGCACCGTCCCAGCTCGGCTCACCCTCGCGGGCGGCCATCCAGAGCATCGGGTCGAGCGGGTTCTTCTTCCCCGGGCGCTCCGGGTCACCCCCGCGCTCTGCGGAGAGCAGCCGCATCGCCTCGGCGTCCAGGTTGGACACCTCGCCGAAGTGCGGGTCGGTCTCGACGGAGAAGTACACGTCGCCGTCGAGTTCGTAGGCGGCACCGGCGTCCCGGAGCCGTTCGACGAGCGGGACGATGCCCGGTATCGCCTCCACCGCGCCGATGTAATGCTGCGGCGGAAGCATGCGCAGGGCGGTCATGTCCTCGCGGAAGAGGGCCGTCTCGCGCTCGGCGAGCTCGGTCCAGTCCTGACCGTCGCGCACGGCCCGCTCCAGCAGCGGATCGTCCACGTCGGTCACATTCTGGACATAGTGAACCTGCCGCTTGGTGTCGAGCCACACGCGCTGAACGAGGTCGAACGCGTTGTAGGTCGCCGCATGACCCATGTGGGTCGCGTCGTACGGCGTGATGCCGCAGACGTAGATGCGGGCGACGGGACCGGGGTCAAGAGTGATCCGTCCGCCGGTCGCGGTGTCGTGGATCCGAAGGTCGCGGCCCTTGCCAGGCAGGGCGGGGACCTCAGAAGCGGGCCAGGCATGCATGCCATGAGCGTAACCGGACGTTGCTTCCGGATACGAACCGGATACGGGATCCCGGCCTGAGCGACGGTCGTGCGGTCGCGCGGTGCCCGCTCCCCGCCGCACCGATTCCCGAAGCCGTGGCGCTGCCCCGGCCCCCGGTCCCTTCGCCGCCGGACGGGCCGTGCAGGGCCCACAGGCCCCCTCGGACGGCGTAAGGACGTGCTCGACACCGGCGGGGGGCTCAAGGATGTCCTCCGGCGCGTGAGGAGCGAGGGTTCAGGGGCGGCGCCTCCGGCGTTCGGAGCGGAGCGGGCAGGGGAAACGCCCCCGGTCCGTCACACCGGTGGCCAGGGGATCGCCGGCCACCCGCCGCTCGGCTCCGGGTGCCGCCCCGTCATCCGCAGCGCCTCCACCCGCCCCCGCAACGCATCGATCTCCGCTGCAGTGATCAGCTCCGCCAGTCGGATGACCAGCGCCCTCCCCGGGGCCAGCTCTTCCGCCAGCCGGTCCAGCACGTCGACGGCCTCGGCCGTCAGCGGTTCCCCCGCCCACCCCCACAGCAGCGTCCGCAGCTTGTCGTCCGCGTTGAACGTCACTCCGTGGTCGATGCCGTACAGCCGGCCGTCCGGCGCCGGCAGCAGGTGCCCGCCCTTCCGGTCGGCATTGTTGATCACCGCGTCGAGGACCGCCAGCCGCCGCAGCCGCGGATCGTCCGCGTGCACCAGCAGCGCCGTCCTCCCCTCGCCCACCTCGGCCTGGGCGACGGCCCTCCACCCGTCCCCCGGCTCCTCGTCCTCGACGAGCGCCAGCAGCGGAGGCTCACCGTCCGCGGACGACTCCGAGGGTGCCTCGATCCACAGCTGGCACATCCCCTCCCCGTACGGCCCGTCCCGCAGCACGGTCGGTGGCACCAGCCCCCACCCCGTCGCCTCGGAGATCTCGTACGCGGCGACCTCACGCCCGGCGAGCGTGCCGTCGGGGAAGTCCCACAGCGGCTGTTCCCCGGCGACGGGCTTGTACACGCAGGTGCGCTCCTCGCCCTCGTACGCGACGGTGCAGTAGAGCACCGCATTGGACGCGTCACGGACCTGCCCGCGGACGGTGAGCTGCCCCTCGGTGAGCAGAGTGATCAGCCGGGTGTCCGTCAGGCTCCCCGTCGGTATCCGTTCTGGCGCGGGCATACGTGTCCTTCCGGGTCGAGCGGCAGGCTGCACAGCGGGCACGGCGGACGGCCGGCGTTCACGACGTCCAGGGCGCGCTTGGCGAACGCACGCGCCTGCGCGCCACTGAGCCGGACCCGGAGCATCGGCGGACCGTTCTCCTCGTCCTGCAGCATCCGTTCCTCGGCCTCCGCGAGATCGTCGTCGGAGTCCGCGTCCAGCTCGACCAGGGCCTGCGCCTCGACAATCATGCGCTGTTCCTCGCCGTCCCAGGCGAGAGCCATGGTCCCGACCCGGAACTCCTCCTCGACGGGCACGTCGAGCGGAGCGGTGTCGGTGACGTCCATCGGGGCCACTGCGGGCACCGGCGAGTTCCCGCCGGTCCTCCGCACAACCTCGTCGAGCAGTTCATCGATCCGCTCGGCGAGCGCGGCGACCTGGGTCTTCTCCAGGGCCACGCTGGTGACACGTCCGCCTGAGGAAGCCTGCAGGAAGAACGTACGGCGTCCAGGCAGCCCGACCGTACCGGCCACGAAACGGTCCGGGGGGTCGTAGAGGAACACCTGACGGGACACGTCCTGTCTCCCTTGAGAATTGACGGCAAATGAGGGGCGGCCGGGTTCCGGGAGAGTCCCGGAGGAAGGGCGCCTACGGCGCGTCCACCCTACTGCGAGGAGCGATCACGGCGCCCCAGCGCCGCCGCCGACCACCGCATCCGTATCTGCTTCCGTATCCGTGGCCGCGTCGGCGCTCACCTCGCGCGGCTCCAGCGACGCGAAGTCCCCGGTGTCGCCGAGCCGCAGCAGGAAGGGCCGAAGCCGCGTGTAGCGGATCGCGGTGACCGAGCAGGGTTCGGCCTGGATCCGCTGGAAGAGGTCGAGATGCATCCCCAGCGCGTCGGCGACGACGGACTTGATGATGTCGCCGTGCGAGCACATCACGTACACCGCGCCGTCGCCGTGCTCGGCCTCGATCCGGGCGTTCCACTCCCGGACGGCATCGACGGCGCGCGCCTGCATCGCCCGCATCGACTCACCGCCGGGAAAGGCCACGGCCGAGGGATGCTGCTGCACGACGGACATCAGCGGCTCGTCGGAGAGTTCCGCGAGTTTGCGCCCCGCCCAGTCGCCGTAGTCGCATTCGCTGATCCGGTCCTCGGTGTGCAGCGGCAGCCCCGGCCGGGCGTCGAGCAGTGGCTGCAGAGTCTCCCGGCAGCGCTGCAGCGGGCTGCTGACGGCGGCGGCGAGGGGAAGGGAGGCGAGCCGCCCGGGGAGCGCGGCGGCCTGCGCGACGCCGCGCTCGTCGAGCGCCACACCGGGGGTCCGGCCGGCAAGCACCCCGGCCGTGTTGGCGGTGGAGCGTCCGTGGCGTACGAGGATCAGGGTGGGCATACGGGCCAGCGTAAGCCGATGTCCCTCAGGAGGTGCGTCGGGGACCGGACCAAGGAAGAATGCGCGCCGTGATTGTGGATTGCGCGATTTATCGGGATGGGCGTCGTACCGACGGACCTGCCGACCTCTCCGATGCCCTCGACGAGGCACGGGCCACCGGGGACGCGTTTCTCTGGATCGGGCTGCACGAGCCGACGGAGAAGGAGTTCGACCTCGTCAGCAGCGAGTTCGGGCTGCATCCACTGGCCGTGGAGGACGCGCTGAGCGCGCACCAGCGGCCGAAGCTGGAGGTGTACGACGACTCCCTCTTCGTGGTCATCAAGCCGGTGGTGTACGAACCCGAGGGCGACACCGTCACCACCGACGAGCTGATGGTCTTCATAGGCGACTCGTTCGTCGTGACGGTCCGGCACGGGGAGGGAGCGCCGCTCGCCGAGGTACGCCGTCGGCTGGAGGCCGATCCCGAGGTGCTCAAGCACGGCCCCACCGCGGTCCTGTACGCCGTCAGCGACGCCGTCGTGGACCACTACATCGATGTGGCCGCGGAACTCCAGGTCGACCTGGAGGAACTGGAGACCGAGGTGTTCGCACCGAGCAGCACCGTCGACACCAAGAACACCGCATCGCGCATCTACACCTTCAAGCGGCAGGTGCTGGAGTTCCGCCGGGCCAGCGGCCCGCTGAGCGCGCCCATGGTCCGGCTCGCGGGTGCCACCGTGCCCTTCGTCAATGAGCACTCGCAGCCGTTCTTCCGGGACGTGAGCGACCATCTGACGCGCGCCAACGAGCACGTGGAGGGGCTGGACCGGCTGCTCTCCGACATCCTCTCCGCGCATCTGGCGCAGACGGGGCTGCGGCAGAACGACGACATGCGGAAGATCTCGGCGTGGGCGGCCATGGCGGCCGTACCGACGATGGTGGCGGGGATCTACGGCATGAACTTCGACCACATGCCGGAGCTGCACTGGGTGTGGACCTACCCGACGGTGATCGGGCTGATGGGCTGCGCGGTCTTCGGCCTGTACCGCATGTTCAAGCGCCGCGGCTGGCTCTGACGACAGGCTGCCCGCCGAAGGTGCGGCTCAGGCGTACTCGGGCGCAGGCACGGCCGGGCCGCCCAGCGCGTCGCGCCGCTCGGGCAGTTCCAGGCTGACCATGCGCCGCCAGCCGACGAGCCGTTCGTACACGTAGACGCCGTGGATCCCCGCGGCGAGCATCGCCGCCCTGGCCATGGGCCACCCCAGGATGCGGCCCATGTGCGCCATCACGGCGAGGCTGACGTCGCGGTACACCCGGATCTCGGCAAGGGCGCACTCGCGCAGGATCCGCTGGATCGTCCGGCCGTGTCCTGAGCGGGCGAGGCGGAGCAGCTCCTCATGGCAGTACGCCAGGTGGTTGTCCTCGTCGTTCGAGATCATCTTCACCGCGCGGCCCAGGTCGGGGTGGTCGGCGAAATACTTGTGAAGTGTTTTCATCTGTTCGGAGGCGCGCTGCTCGGTGACCCGGCTGTGCGCCAGATACGTGACGATGTCGAGCTCGGAGAGCGGCTCGTCGCGTTTCAGCTGCTCGTGGGCGAGGCCGATGCCGTGCTTCTCCAGCAGCATCGTGTAGTCCGTCTCGTGCGGCACCTCGGCCGGTCGCAGCCCGCGCTTCTTCAGCAGGGCGTGGAAGATCCGGCCGTGCTTGTCCTCGTCGGCACCGTGCCGGACGATCTTGGGAACGAGGGTGCGCTGGCTCTCGGGGGCCAGGGCCGCGATACGGCCGTTCTCCCAGCCGCCCTGCATCTCGCCACCTGCGGCGATCGAACAGAAGAGCCGGAACGACTCGTCGTTGTCGAGAATCTCCTGGAACAGGTTCTTTACCGAGAGCATCGCTGGCGCCTCCGTACCGGTGTCCGCAGAAGGAAAGTCAAATGCGGTACGGGCCGGTGGGCAACAGGGGGCATGCCCGGCAGGGCCAAACGGGTGCCGCGTAACCGATGGGCGGCGCGCGCGTTGTGCTATGCGTAACGGCCGTGGCGGGGAGGACCCCCGAGCCCCCACCACGGCCGTAGTGCTGCCCGCGGGCGGTTACGCCAGGCCGGACCGCTCCAGGGCGTCCGTACCGGCGCGCAGCGCGGCGATCCGCTCCTCGCGTGTGAAACCGGCGGGAGCAAGGGTCAGCGTCGTGACACCGGCGGCGGCGTAGGCCTGCATGCGCTCCGCGATGCGCTCGACCGAACCGAGCAGGGTGGTCTGATCGATCAGCTGGTGCGGTACGGCGGCCGCGGCGCCGGTCTTGTCACCCGACAGGTACTTGTCCTGGATCTCGGCGGCTTCCTTCTCGTACCCCATGCGCTGGGCGAGCTGGTTGTAGAAATTCTGCTTGCGGCTGCCCATGCCGCCGACGTACAGCGCGGTGTAGGGCCGGAACATGTCGGCGAGTCCGTTGACGTCGTCACCGACGGCGAGCGGCAGCGTCGGGCAGACGTCGAAGCCGTCCATGGTCTTCCCGGCCTTCTCGCGGCCCGCCCGCAGGTGCTTCACCGCGGTGTCCTCGAGATGGTCGGCGGACGGGAAGATCAGCAGCGCGCCGTCGGCGATCTCGCCGGTCTGCTCCAGGTTCTTCGGGCCGATCGCCGCGATGTAGAGCGGAATGTGCTCGCGCTGCGGGTGGACGGTGAGCTTGATGGGCTTGCCGGGGCCGTCCGGCAGCGGGAGCGTCCAGTGCTCGCCCTCGTACGAGAGCCGCTCGCGGGACATCGCCCGGCGGACGATCTCGACGTACTCCCGGGTGCGGGCCAGCGGCTTGTCGAACTTGACGCCGTACCAGCCCTCGGAGACCTGCGGTCCCGACACACCGAGGCCGAGACGGAACCGGCCGCCGGAGAGCGAGTCGAGGGTGGCGGCGGTCATCGCCGTCATGGCGGGCTGGCGCGCCGGGATCTGCATGATCGCGGAGCCGACGTCGATGGACTCGGTCCGGGCGGCGACCCAGGTGAGCACGGTCGGCGCGTCGGAGCCGTACGCCTCTGCCGCCCAGCAGACGTCGTAGCCGAGCCGGTCGGCCTCCTGGGCGACGGCGAGGTTGTCGCCGTCCATTCCCGCGCCCCAGTAACCGAGATTGATGCCGAGCCGCATAGCCGCTCCCCTTACTGATCAGTAACGTCCCTGTGGTCCGGACTCTAGCGCGCACCACCCGGATCCGGCAGGGGCGACTTGACCCCTCGTTGTCCACAGGCTTCCTCCCCGTGGGGCTCTGGCCAGTAATCTCAGCGCCCATGGAGCAGAGGCATCTCGGCCGCACCGGCCTTCGAGTGTCCCGGATCGGGCTCGGCACCCTCACCTGGGGCCGGGACACCGACGAGCACGACGCTGCCGAACAGCTGAAGGTCTTCTGGGAGGCGGGCGGCACGCTGGTCGACACGGCCGATGTCTACGGCGGCGGGGAGGCCGAATATCTGCTGGGGCAGCTCGTCGAGGGTCTGGTGCCGCGGCGCGATCTGGTCATCGCGACGAAGGCGGGCAGCGTGGCCGACCCGTACCGCCGCTTCGACGGCTCGCGCGGTCATCTGCTGGCGGCGCTGGACGCCTCGCTCGAACGGCTCGGTACGGACTACGTGGATCTGTGGCAGCTCCACGCCTTCGACCCGGTGACTCCGCTGGAGGAGACCCTTCAGACGCTGGAGCTGGCGGTGTCCACCGGGCGCGCACGGTACGTGGGGGTGTCGAACTTCTGCGGCTGGCAGCTCGCCAAGGCGGCGACCTGGCAGCTCGCCTCGCCCGGGGCGCGCACCCGGCTGGCCAGTACGCAGATGGAGTACTCACTGCTGCAGCGGGGCGTGGAGCGCGAGGTGCTGCCGGCCGCACTCGATCTGGGCGTGGGGCTGCTGCCGTCGTCGCCCCTGGGCCGCGGGGTGCTGACCGGCAAGTACCGCACGGGCACCCCGGCCGACTCCCGCGGCGCCTCGGAACTGCTCGCGCCGTTCGTGGAGCCGTATCTCGACGACCCGGCGAGCCGCATCGTGGACGCGGTGGCGACGGCGGCCGACGGGCTGGCCACGACGGCGCTGCAGGTGGCTCTCGCCTGGGTACGGGACCGCCCCGGAGTGGTGGCCCCGATCGTCGGCGCGCGCAACGCGCAGCAGCTCACGGAGGCATTGTCAGTGGAGGCGCTTAGTCTTCCTGACGAGATCTGCCAGGCGCTCGACGATGTGTCGGCGCCCGTGCACCGCTATCCCGACCAGGACTGGAGCACGCTGTGACTGCGCTTCCCCGGGGGGAATCCCCCGGCCCCTCGGCCGCCGCCGACGACACCGACGTCGTCGGCTCCGCCGCCGCCGTACCCGCCCCGTCCGCCGAGGACGCGGGGGCCGACGAGAGCGAGGCGCAGGAGACGGAAGGGACAGCGCAGTCGGCTGCCCCGGAGGGAGCCGAAGAGACGGACGCGGCCGCGACGGACGCCGACACGGCGCCCGCTGCCGCCGTGCTCTCGGAGGCCGAGGCCGAGCTGGCCGCCCAGCGGGAACTGCGGGAGCGGATCGAGAAGCGCAAGGCCGAGAAGGCGGGCCCGATCGCCGCGGGCGCCAAGCTGAGCGGGCAGGCGGCCGATCTGCTGGCGGCGGTGCGCGCCGTGGAGAGCGGCGAGAAGCCCGGCGCCGCGTTCTTCGACTCGCCCGCGCCGCGCCGTACCGCTCCCGCACCCGCGCCGGTACGCGCCCGGGAACCCGAGCCGGTGCTCGCACCGCAGAGTGCCTCTCCGGAGGTCGTGGCCGCGGTGACGGCCGTCCTGGCGGAGGGCGGGGCACCCGAGACCCTGGCGGGACCGGCGGCGGAGACGCTCGGCGCGCAGGCGGCCGACGTGCTGCGCGCGGACCCGTGGCAGCTGCTGGCCGTACCCACCGTCCGGCCCGAGCAGGCGGACGGCTTCGCGAGGGCCGTGCTGGGCGCCGGGTGCGGTCCGGACGACGAGCGGCGGACGGCGGCGCTGGTCGGCTGGCTGCTGGAGCGTGCCGCACTGCAGGGCCACACCGCGCTGGACGCGTCGGCGGTGCGTGCCGCGCTCGCCGAGCGTGCGGTGACCGACCCGGAGACGGCCGTGCAGCACGCCGTCGCCGAGGGCGTCGTGCTGGTCTTCCAGGACGGTCCGGACGACCAGGAACAGGAAGCGGACAGGGACGCAGAGCCCGACGGGCACGAGGCGGCGGACGGGGCCGGACAGGAGCCGGCCCAGGTACTGCTCGGTCTCGACCGGTACGCGCTGGCCGAGGAGAGCCTCGCCGACGGTCTGGCCCGGCTGGTCAACGCCTGCGAGAAGGACGCCGACTGGTCGGAGGCGGCCGCGGCCGCCGGTTCCCCGTCGGCGGGCGAGCTGATCCGTGCGGTCGCCGCCGGTGGCCTGGTCGCGCACACGGGCGGCGACGCGGCGCGGGCGGAACCCGCCGCGCTGATCGTCGCCGCCCGCGCCGTCGGGTTGCGGGCCCTCGGTGCCACCCACAGCGTGGACGGCAGACGGCGGCTGGCCGAGGCGCTCGACGAGCCGTCGGCGGCCGTCACCCTCGCCGGGCTGCTCTCCGGCGCGGAGGGCCCCGGCCGCGACGCGGACGGGGCGATCGCCGTCGATCTGCTGGTCGTGCTGGACGCCCCGCAGCTGGACGTGGAGACCGCCGCGATTCTGGTGGAGTCCCTCCCCGACGGCGCGCGGCTGGTGCTCAGCGGCGACCCGGGGGTGCTGGGCTCGGCAGGTGCGGGGCGGGTGTTCGCGGACGTCCTGGCCGCCCGTGCGTGCCCGCAGGTCGTATCCCGTACGCCGGATCCCGGTCCGATCGGCGAACTGGTCTCCGGGATCGGAATCGGCGAGCTGAACCAGGTGGCGGCCCCCGGCAAGGAGGTGGTGATCGTCCCCGTGCAGGACGCCGGTGAGGCGGTGCACCGCGCCGTGCAACTGGTCGCCGACTCGGTGCCGCGTGCGATCGGTGTCCCGTCGGCCGACACCCAGGTGATCACTGTCGGGCACGGCGGCTCGGCGGGCACCCGCGCGCTGAACGCGGCGCTCAAGCAGCGGCTCAACCCCGGTCCCGGCCGGTTCGGCGGCTTCGACCCGGGCGACCGGGTCGTACACATCCCGACCCCCGGCAGGACCGTGCCCGGGACGGTTGTCTCGGCCGACGCCGAGGGACTGCATCTGGACTGTGCGGGCACGCCGGTCGTCGTACCGCAGGAGCGAGTGGCGTCGTCCGTGCGCCACGGCTGGGCCCTCAGCGCCCACCAGGCGGCCGGGATGCGCTGGCCCGCGGTCGTCGTCGTGCTGCCCGGTGACGCGGCTCAGGGGCTGAGCCGGGCCTGGGTGTACACCGCGTTCAGCCGTGGCGAGCGGCATCTCTCCGTCGTGCACGGGGTGGATCAGGCGCTCCCGCGCGCGGTGGCCCTGCCCCCGTCCCAGGACCGCACGACCCGGCTGCGCGCCCTGCTGGAGGCGCAGCAGACGGTGACGTCCTAGGACGTGTGCCGGAAGTCCCGCCGTCCGCCCGAAGGGTGGGGCCGGCGGCGTCCGGTGCGTCGCCGGTGCCCCGGGCGGGGCACCGGCTG
>NZ_JBHVEE010000101.1:0-37206 GCF_042802415.1 Streptomyces sp. NPDC057486
CACCTCGGGTGATCCGGGCCCCACGCCCGTTCCCGTGCCCCGTCCGTGCGCGGGCTCACGCCACCGTGCGCGGCAGCCGCAGGCTCAGCAGCACCGTCAGTGCCACTGCCGCCAGCTGCACCAGCAACGTCACGGCCAGCGCGTCCCGCATCCCGGAGCCGGGGACCAGCGCGAGGAAGAGCGTTCCGAGTGTCGCCACGCCCAGTGCCAGCGCCGCCTGCTGCGTCGTCGTCATCACTCCGCCGCCCACCCCGGCCCGCTCGGTCGGCACGTCGGAGAGCACGATGCGGAAGAGGACCGGCAGCTGCAGCCCCTGACCGAAACCGGCGAGCGCGACGCCCGGCAGCAGCTGAAGCAGCCCCAGGTCCGGCCAGCCGCGCCACACGGTGAGCGCGAGCACCGCAACGCCCACGCCCTGGATCAGCCCGCCCGCCGTCACGACCCGGGTACCGAACCGTCGGACCAGCCGCGGACCGGCCAGCGATGCCACGAAGAAGGCCGCGGCCATCGGTGCCAGCGAGAGCCCCGCGGCCGCCGGGCCCATCTGCAGCCCCTGCTGCAGCGAGACCGCGATCACGAACATGAAGCCGCCGAAGCCGAGCGAGAACGGCAGCACCAGAGCCAGACCACGCCGCAGCGAGTCCAGTCGCAGCAGGCTCGGCGGGATCAGCGGGATCTGTCCGCGCCGGTCGGCCCGCTGTTCGACCCGGTAGAAGGCGAATGCGGCGAACGGGAACAGCGCCAGCGAGATCCACGTCCACGCAGGCCAGCCCGCGGCCCGCCCCTCCGTCAGCGGCGCCAGCAACGTCATCAGTGACGCGGCGAGCAGCAGCGTGCCCGGCACGTCGACGGGCGCGGGCCGGTCCGAGCGGGTCTCCGGTACGGCGCGGGCGGCCAGCATCAGCCCCACCGCCACCACCGGCACGTTCACCAGGAAGACCGACCGCCAGCCCGCGCTCTCGCCGAACACCGACGACAGCGGCGCGGCGGCGACCAGCACGCCGCCGACGATCTGGCCCGCAACCATCGAGAGCCCGGCCGTCGCCCCGTACAGGCTCATCGCCCGCGCCCGCCGGTGTCCGGCAGTGGCCGCCTGGATGGTGGCGAGCACCTGCGGCAACATCAGTGCGGCCGAGGCGCCCTGCGCGACCCGCGCCCCGACGAGCGTCCAGGCGTCCGGGGCGAGCCCGCAGGCCAGCGAGGTGAGCCCGAAGGCCGCCATGCCGGCCAGGAAGAGCCGGCGCCGGCCGGCCGTGTCGCCGAGCCGGCCACCGAGGACGAGCAGGACGGCGTACGCGAGTCCGTACCCCGCGACGACGAGTTCCAGCAGCGCCGGGCCCGCGGCCAGATCCTTGTCGATCGTCGGCAGGGCGACATTCACGATGAAGAAATCGATGAGCGGCAGGGCCGCTCCCAGGAGCACCGTGAACAGCCCGAGCGAGCCGAGTACCGGGGTGGGGTGGTCGTGCCGCACCACAGGGGTGGAGATGGCGGATGTCTGCGTCCGTACAGGGGATTCACTCACGACATCGACGATCGTCCTCCTCTCAGCCTGGTACCAGAGTGTCTTTATCCTGGTACAAGCAGCACCTGGCAGAGCGTGGCGGGGTTCGGCAGGCTGGAGGCATGACGACGATGGCGAGTGAGCTGTCCCAGGTGCGCGAGGAGGCCGAGGTCTCGGAGCACGAGGTCCGGCGGCACGAACTCGCGGACTTCCTGCGCAGCCGCCGCGAGCGGATCACCCCCGAGCAGGTCGGTCTGCCCCGGGGCAGACGCCGTCGCACCCCCGGCCTGCGGCGCGAGGAGGTCGCCCAGCTCTCCGCCGTCGGCGTCACCTGGTACACCTGGCTCGAACAGGCCCGTGACATCCAGGTCTCGCCCCAGGTTCTCGACGCACTCGCCCGCGCCCTGCTGCTCGACCGCAGCGAGCGCACCCATCTCTTCTCCCTGGCCGGCGCCGTCGACCCGACGCCCGACGCGGACTGCCCGAGCGTCACCCCGGCACTGCGGGACATGCTGCGGCAACTGGACCCGATCCCGGCCTGCATCCAGAACAGCCGGTACGACATCCTCGCGTACAACCGGACCTACGGGCGGCTGCTCTGCGACCTGGACGCCGTCACCCCCGAGGACCGCAACTGCATGATCCTCTCCTACACCAACCCGGACTGGCGCTCCGCCGTCGTCGACCTCCCGGAGATGAACCGGGTGATGGCCGCCAAGTTCCGTGGAGCGATGGCGGAGCATCTGGCCGAGCCCGCCTGGAAGGCACTTCTCGGGCGGCTGGAGGCGGCCTCGCCCGAGTTCCGGGAGATCTGGGCGCGCCACGAGGTGGTCGGCCCCGGTGGCCGGACCAAACTCTTCCGCAACACCCACGTCGGACTGCTGCGCCTGGACCACACCGACCTCTGGCTCGGCCCGTCGACCGGTCCACGCATGGTGACGTACGCCCCCGCCGACGAGGAGTCCCGCGAGCGGCTGCGGCGGCTTCACGCCCTGGAACTCGCCGGGATGTGACCCCTGGCACCGGTGGGCGCCGGTGCCTCCAGCCTCTCCGCGGTCCGTCGGGCGGTCTGCCGTGCCCAGCGCCCGCTGGTCAGCGCACCGACGAGGAGGACGCACACCCCGCAGCCGGTGATGATCCACCAGGCGGGTTTGCTCGCGTCCACGAAGGCGGTGGCATACGCGGCGTCATGCGGGGAACCGGTGCCCGCCACGCCCGCCGCCAGCACCGCACCGATCACGGCGACGCCCAGCGTCCCGCCGATCTGCCGACTGGTCGAGGCCACCGCCGCCGCGACCCCGGCCTGCGAGCGCGGCATGCCGGAGACGGCGGTGTTGGTGATCGGGGCGTTCACCATGCCGAAGCCGAGGCCGAAGAGCACATAGCCGGTGAACAGCAGCACGGTCTGCGTCTCCGCGTCGAACGCCGCGAACAGCAGCCCGCACACCGACATGGCCGCACCCGCCACGAGCAGGGAGAACCGCGGCCCCCGGTTGCCGACGAGCCGCCCGGACAGCGGGGCGCAGACAAAGGTCAGGGCTGCCATCGGCAGCATGTACAGGCCGGCGTGCAGGGCGGTCAGGCCGCGCACGTTCTGCAGATAGAGCGTGTTCAGGAAGAGGAAGCCGCTCAGCGCGGCGAACGAGCTGATTGCGATGGCGGTGGCGCCACTGAACGGGGCGCTGTGGAAGAACCGCAGATCGATGAGGGGCTCGGCTCGCCTGGGCTCGTACACGAGCAGCCCCGCCAGGGCGCACACGGTGAGCGCGGCGAAGGCCAGGATCCGCGGCGAGGTCCAGCCCGCGGAGGGCGCCTCGATGATCGCGTACGTCAGTGAACCGAGCAGCGCGATCACCAGCAGCTGACCGACGGGGTCGGGGCGGCGCGGCTTCGGGGCGCGGGACTCGGGGACGTAGCGCCAGGTGAGCAGCAGCGCGGCGAGCCCGACCGGCAGATTGATCCAGAAGATCGACCGCCAGCCGACCGAGTCCACCAGCAGGCCGCCGACCAGCGGTCCCGCCGCCATGGAGATGCCGACGACTCCGCCCCACACACCGATGGCGCGGGCGCGTTCGCGCGGGTCGGTGAACGTGTTGGTGATGATCGACATCGCGACGGGGTTGAGCATCGAGCCACCGACCGCCTGCACCATGCGGAACGCGACCAGCGACTCCAGGTTCGGCGCGAGGGAGCAGAGCACCGAGCCGAGGGTGAAGAGGACGAGACCGATCTTGAAGACCTTCGCCCGTCCGATCCGGTCGGCGGTGGAGCCCGCCAGCATCAGCAGCGACGCGAGGACCAGGGTGTACGCGTCGATCGTCCACTGCATGCCGGCGACGGTGGCGTGCAGTTCGTGCTGCATGGAGGGCAGGGCGACGTTGAGGACGGTGTTGTCGAGGCTGACGATCAGCAGACTCATGCAGCAGATCGCCAGCACGAGTTGCCGTCGGCGGTGGCTGAGCTCGGGCATACATGGATAGTACGACTAACTAACGACCATCGCCCGTAGGGCTGCCCGCCTCTCGCCCCGGCGCCCACCGAAGCAGCTCCCGCCGTACGCGACAATGGAGCAATGACCCAGCTCGCCCCCTCGCTCCCGCAGCTCCGGATCGGCCCGCACACGGTGCAGCCGCCGGTGGTGCTCGCCCCCATGGCCGGTATCACCAACGCCCCGTTCCGCACCCTGTGCCGGGAGTTCTCCGGCGGCAAGGGTCTGTTCGTCAGCGAGATGATCACGACGCGCGCGCTGGTCGAGCGCAACGAGAAGACCATGCAGCTCATCCACTTCGACGCGACCGAGACCCCGCGCTCGATCCAGCTGTACGGAGTGGACCCGGTCACGGTCGGCAAGGCCGTCCGCATGATCGTCGACGAGAACCTCGCCGACCACATCGACCTGAACTTCGGCTGCCCGGTCCCCAAGGTGACCCGCAAGGGCGGCGGCTCCGCGCTCCCGTTCAAGCGGCCGCTATTGCGCGCGATCCTCAGCGAGGCCGTGTCCAACGCGGGCGACCTGCCGGTCACCATCAAGATGCGCAAGGGCATCAACGACGACCACCTCACCTACCTCGACGCGGGCCGGATAGCGGTGGAGGAGGGTGTCACGGCCGTCGCCCTGCACGGCAGGACCGCCGCCCAGCACTACGGCGGCACCGCCGACTGGGACGCGATCGCCCGCCTCAAGGAGCACGTCCCGGAGATCCCGGTCCTCGGCAACGGCGACATCTGGTGTGCGGACGACGCCCGCCGGATGATGCGCGAGACCGGCTGTGACGGTGTGGTCGTGGGCCGCGGCTGCCTGGGGCGCCCGTGGCTCTTCGGTGACCTGGTGAGTGCCTTCGAGGGGACGGAGGCGAGGCAGGCGCCGACGCTCCGGGAGGTCGCGACGGTGATGCTGCGGCACGCGACGCTCCTGGGGGAGTGGATCGGCGACGAGACCCGTGGCGTGATCGACTTCCGTAAGCATGTGGCCTGGTATCTCAAGGGCTTCTCGGTCGGCTCGGAGATGCGCAAGAAGCTGGCGATCACCTCGTCGCTGGACGAGCTGGGTGCGCAGCTGCACGAGCTCGACCTGGACCAGGCCTGGCCGGACGGGGCGGACGGGCCGCGCGGGCGCACGTCCGGCAACAACCGTGTGGTGCTGCCGGACGGCTGGCTGAAGGACCCCTACGACTGCTCGGGCGTGAGCGCGGAAGCCGAGCTCGACACCTCGGGTGGCTGAGGCACTCCGTGCCGTTGATTCACTACCGCTCATCTGAGCGTCAATCCGGGGTGAATCGAGGGTGGACGGGATGGTGCGGGGCACCGTGGCGCGCGATGGGGGTGTCCCGTCCGCTTTTCATTCGCTCCTTGCGGTCGGCGCGTGACCGTACGTGCCCTCCAGGGTGTCCGGATAGTGACATCTGAGCGCCCGTCGGAGCGTGATTCTCGCCACCCCTGAGGGGTGTGTGGCTCAGATGAGCGGGTTTTTGGGAACTGCATTTCTCAAATGATGGCACTCGGTGCCACCCGACTTTACTTTGATCGATCGACACATCCACTACGCAACGTGAAAAATCATGCGATCATGGGAACTTTGAGTGGTGATGCGTTCAAGGAATGAACGAATGCACTCTCTGTGTGAGTCCGGAACGAAACTTTCGATCTACTGGCGGACGAGTGGTTAAGGCCGCATGACGCACAAGTGGACGTACCCAGACACCTTCGATCTGGGTATGTTCCTCGCCGTCAGGGCAGCCACCCGAGTCCTCTAGGAGTCGAGACCCGTGTCGGAAAACAAAGATCCTCACGTACCCACGCCGGAGCTCCTGGGTCAGAAGTTCGTTTATGACTTCACCGAGGGCAACAAGGATCTGAAGGACCTGCTCGGCGGCAAGGGTGCCAACCTCGCCGAGATGACGAACCTCGGGTTGCCCGTCCCTCCGGGCTTCACGATCACCACCGAGGCGTGCCAGGTCTACCTCGACAGTGGCGAGGAGCCGACGGCGCTCCGCGACGAGGTGAGTGCGCACCTCACCGCCCTGGAGAAGCGGATGGGCAAGAAGCTCGGCCAGGCCGACGACCCGCTGCTGGTCTCCGTCCGCTCCGGCGCGAAGTTCTCGATGCCCGGCATGATGGACACGGTTCTCAACATCGGTCTCTCCGACGAGTCCGTCGTCGGCCTCACCGCCCAGGCCGGCGACGAGCGGTTCGCGTGGGACTCGTACCGCCGCCTGATCCAGATGTTCGGCAAGACCGTCCTCGGAGTCGACGGCGACCTCTTCGAGGAGGCGCTGGAGGCCGCGAAGGAGGCCAAGGGCGTCACCGTCGACGTGGATCTCGACGCGGCCGACCTGAAGAAGCTGGTCAAGCAGTTCAAGAAGATCGTCACGCGCGAGGCCGGGCGCGACTTCCCGCAGGACCCGCGCGAGCAGATGGACCTGGCCATAAAGGCCGTCTTCGATTCGTGGAACACCGACCGCGCCAAGCTCTACCGTCGCCAGGAGCGCATCCCCGGCGACCTCGGCACGGCCGTCAACGTCTGCTCGATGGTCTTCGGCAACCTCGGTCCCGACTCCGGTACGGGCGTCGCCTTCACCCGCGACCCGGCCAGCGGCCACGCGGGCGTGTACGGCGACTACCTGCAGAACGCGCAGGGCGAGGACGTCGTCGCGGGTATCCGCAACACCGTGCCGCTCGCCGATCTGGAGTCGATCGACAAGAAGTCGTACGACCAGCTGATGCAGATCATGCAGACCCTCGAAACGCACTACAAGGACCTGTGCGACATCGAGTTCACCATCGAGCGCGGCCAGCTGTGGATGCTCCAGACCCGGGTCGGCAAGCGCACCGCCGGTGCGGCGTTCCGGATCGCGACGCAGCTCGTCGACCAGGGGCTCATCGACGAGGCGGAGGCGCTCCAGCGCGTCAACGGGGCACAGCTGGCGCAGCTGATGTTCCCGCGCTTCGACGAGGACGCGAAGACGGTGCTGCTCGGCCGTGGCATCGCCGCGTCGCCGGGCGCCGCGGTCGGCAAGGCGGTCTTCGACTCGTACACCGCGGTCAAGTGGTCCCGGTCGGGCGAGAAGGTCATCCTGATCCGCCGCGAGACCAACCCCGACGACCTCGACGGCATGATCGCCGCCGAGGGCATCCTGACCTCGCGCGGCGGCAAGACCTCGCATGCCGCCGTCGTCGCCCGTGGCATGGGCAAGACCTGCGTCTGCGGCGCCGAGGAGATCGAGGTCGACACCAAGCGGCGCCGCCTGACCGTCGGCGGGACCGTCGTCGAGGAGGGCGACATCGTCTCGGTCGACGGCTCCACCGGCAAGGTGTACCTCGGCGAGGTCCCCGTCGTGCCGTCCCCGGTCGTCGAGTACTTCGAGGGCCGGATGCACGCGGGCGCCGACGACGCCGACGAGCTGGTCGCAGCCGTGCACCGGATCATGGCGTACGCGGACCGGGTGCGCCGGCTGCGGGTGCGGGCCAACGCGGACAACGCCGAGGACGCGCTGCGGGCGCGCCGCTTCGGTGCCCAGGGCATCGGCCTGTGCCGCACCGAGCACATGTTCCTCGGCGAGCGCCGCGAGATGGTCGAGAAGCTGATCCTCGCGGACACCGACGACGAGCGCGAGGCCGCGCTCGCCGCGCTGCTGCCGCTTCAGAAGGCCGACTTCATCGAGCTGTTCGAGTCGATGGACGGGCTGCCCGTCACCGTGCGCCTGCTCGACCCGCCGCTGCACGAGTTCCTGCCCGACATCACCGAGCTGTCGGTACGGGTCGCGCTCGCCGAGTCCCGCAAGGACGCGAACGAGAACGATCTGCGGCTCCTCCAGGCCGTGCACAAGCTGCACGAGCAGAACCCGATGCTCGGTCTGCGCGGCGTACGGCTCGGGCTGGTCATCCCCGGTCTGTTCGCGATGCAGGTGCGGGCGATCGCCGAGGCGGCCGCCCACCGCAAGAACGCCAAGGGCGACCCGCGCGCCGAGATCATGATTCCGCTCGTCGGCACGGTCCAGGAGCTGGAGATCGTCCGCGAGGAGGCCGACCAGGTCATCGCCGAGGTCGAGGCGGCCACCGGCACCAAGCTGAAGCTGACCATCGGCACGATGATCGAGCTGCCGCGTGCCGCGCTGACCGCCGGTCAGATCGCCGAGGCCGCGCAGTTCTTCTCCTTCGGCACGAACGACCTGACCCAGACGGTGTGGGGCTTCTCCCGCGACGACGTGGAGGCCTCGTTCTTCACCGCGTACCTGGAGAAGGGCATCTTCGGGGTGTCGCCGTTCGAGACGATCGACAAGGACGGCGTCGGTTCGCTGGTCCGCAGCGCCGTCGCGGCCGGCCGGGCCACCCGCCCGGACCTGAAGCTCGGTGTCTGCGGCGAGCACGGCGGTGACCCGGAGTCGGTGCACTTCTTCCACGAGGTGGGCCTCGACTACGTCTCCTGCTCGCCGTTCCGGATCCCGGTCGCCCGCCTGGAGGCGGGCCGCGCCGCGGCAGAGGCGAAGGGCAGCGACAGCCGCTGATCCGATCCCCGGACTCCGGGGCTGTCGGCTCACGTAAACCCTCAACGAGTCGACAACGGCTCCGGACCACCCCGAAGCGGCGGCACCCTGTGCGGGGTGCCGCCGCTTCGTCATGTCCGTATCCCCCGGCGGAGACAAAAGGAGCAGGAGCACGCAAGCGCTTTCGTCGATTGCCCCACCCATTGCTTCGTTCAATACGCAAAGATATAGACGGTGAACGGACCGGGGTGCGGCCCATGGATCCCCATCCATGGGCCACACCCGGCTTACCCCCGTCGGGCACGGAGCCGCACCGTTCACCGACCGCCGCCGAACGAGCAAAACCCCCCACGGCCTTCACTCGCTCTTCCGATCGGCTCAGGTTTCGCACCCGACGCCGTACAGCTTTTCGGGTGGCGGTGGGTCGGGGCGAGACGTTTCACCTCTGGCCGAAACCCCGTGGTGACGTCCTGTGACGGTTCACATACTCTTGAGCGGGGGGAATTGCGGATGCAACAAGTGGGGGTTCGGTGCTGCGTATTCATGTGTCCGGAATGGACCTTTCCAAGGTGCGCATGGCCACACGGCCGGACGCATTGTGGGAAACCATTCTGAGTTTTCACCGGCTGAGGGACCGGCGCGCATCCGCCGTCTTCGGGAAATGGCGGGCGGAAACCCGGCCCCGGTTGAACGGTGAGACACGCCTGCTGGCCGCCCTGGTGCCGCCCCGCGGCTATTTCCCGGACTTCCTGACGCCCTCCCGAGCGGGCGGCGAGCCGTACGGCTTCGACGCCGGAATGGAGGCGCTGCGCGGAACCCCGCCCGAGCGGATCCATGCCGAGCTGGCCCTGCTGCGCGCCGGCCGCCACGAGCCGGGGCGGCCGGCGCCACTGGGCGGGCGGCCCGGCGGCCGCGGAGGGTTACGCGCCGGTGGGGTGCGGCCCGTGGGCGGGCGCCCCGGCGAGGGACGGCCCGTGCCGCCGCTGCGGCTGGACGCGCTCTCCGAGGGGCGCGCGGAACCTCTCGGGCGGCTCATCGCCGACCTGCGCAGCTACCACCGCGCCGCCGTCGAACCGTACTGGCCGCACATCCAGGCCAGCATCGAGGCCGACCGTGCCATCCGCGGCCGAGCCCTCCTCGACGGCGGCGCGGACGAGCTCCTCGCCTCCATGCCGTCCATGATCCGCTGGCGGGCCCCGGTGCTGGAGGCGGACTATCCCGTGGACCGGGACCTGCACCTGGACGGGCGGGGACTGCTGCTCCAGCCGTCGTTCTTCTGCCGCTCCACCCCGGTCGTCCACCGCGACCCGAAGCTGCCGCCGGTGCTCGTCTACCCGGTCACCCACTCCGTCGCCCCGGTCTTCGCCGGCCCCGGTCCGGGCCCCTGGCTGGGACGGCTCCTCGGCAACACCCGGTCCACCGTCCTCCAGGCCATCGGCAACGGCTGCACCACCAGCGAGCTCGCCCGCCGGGCCGGGGTGTCCCTGGCCTCGGCGAGCCAGCACGCCTGCGTACTGCGCGAGGCGGGGCTCGTGCTCACCCTGCGGCACGGCAGTTCGGTCCTGCACACGCTGACACCGTTGGGCGGCTCGCTCCTGCGGGGCGGCGCGCCGCTCGCGCTGTCATGACGGGCCGGGTTGCTCCAGCAGTGCCTTGAGGACGTTCAGCCGGTCCTTCCAGAACGCCCGGTACGTGGCGACGGCCTCGGCGCCCGCGAGCTTCTCGTGGGCGAGACCCAGCTGGGTCCGTCCGTCCGGCAGCGCCGTCACCCGCACCGCGAGCCGTCCCGTCGCCGCCCCGGAGTCCGCGAAGTCCGCGGTCAGGGACCTGGCCGGGCGGTGTGTGCGCAGGATCAGTCCGGCGTCGGGCAGCCAGTCGCCGCGCAGCGCCGGATCGGTGAACGCCGCCAGCACACGTTCCGCCGGAGCCGAGACCGTACGACTGGCCGAGGTCCGCCAGTCGCCGGTGGAGGACTGCCCGACCTGGCGCAGCCCGCGCTCCTGCTCGTATCCGACGGTGACCGACTGGGCGTACCAGCCGTCCATACCGTGGACCGTACGCAGATGGGCGGCGATCTCGGTGTGGGTGTGACGGGTCGCGTCCCAGGCGTCGAGTACGGAGAACCAGTCGTCCCAGTCCCGGCCGGTCCGTTCCCGGAGCGATTCGGCCGACAGCTTCTCGGTGATCCGTCGGCCGGTCGATCCGCTGCCTGCTCCGTCCTTCGATACGTTCATGGCTCCGACGATAGGAGCTTCGGAAGATTTCTTCGCCGGTCGCGATGAGTTCGGCGGCGGCCCGCCGTCTACCCCTCGTAAGCGCTCGAAGGGGGCGCCACCGATGAGCAGAGAAGAGTGGACATGAACCAGATGATCTTCGTGAACCTGCCGGTCAAGGACCTTGGGACGACGAAGGACTTCTTCGCCAAGCTCGGCTTCTCCTGCAACCCGCAGTTCAGTGACGAGAACACCGCGTGTCTCGTCATCAGTGACACGATCTTCGCCATGCTCCTCACCGAGCCCCGCTTCAAGGAGTTCACCAAGAAGGAGGTCGTGGACGCGTCGAAGTCCACCGAGGTGATCATCGCGCTGAGCGCCGAGAGCCGCGAGAAGGTCGACGAGCTGGTCGACACGGCGCTCGCCTCAGGCGGTTCGCCCGCCAACGAGCCCATCGACCACGGGTTCATGTACGGCCGGTCCTTCCAGGACCCGGACCACCACATCTGGGAGGTCATGTGGATGGACCCGGCCGCCGTCCAGGGGCAGGGCTGACGCGTCGGAACGCCTCGGGCCTCAGGGGGCGAGGCCCGGCCAGGTCACGCCGGTGAGCTGCTCGGACGCCACCCACAGGCGTTCGCCCGCCACATCGTTCCGCGTCCAGCCCGTCCGCCAGGACGGGGCGGGCGCACCCCGCCAGCCCAGGAGCTTCGGACCGGTGAACGAGTCGGGGCGCACCCCGGGCGCGGTGGCCGCGTACAGCGTCGGCAGCGCACCGGAGGACGCGGGCTGGGCGAGGATCCGGTTGCCGAGTCCGACCACCCGTTCCGCGGTCCTGCGGTTTTCCATCCTGACGCCTGCCGTCTGCAGATTGGTCGCCGCGTATCCGGGGTGTGCGGCCGCGGCGACGACGTCGGAGCCGGCTGCGGAGAGCCGGCGCGCCAGCTCATGGACGAAGAGCAGATTGGCGGTCTTCGAGCGGCCGTAGGCGATCCAACGCCGGTAGTTCCGCTCGCTGTTGAGGTCGCCCATGTCGATGTTGGACAGGGCGTGCATCCCGCTCGACACGCTCACCACCCGGGCGCCCGGAGTGTTGAGGAGTTTCGGCAGCAGCAGACCGGTGAGAGCGAAGTGCCCGAGGTGGTTGACGCCGAACTGGGTCTCGAAACCGTCGGCCGTCTTCCGGTACGGCAGGGCCATCACACCGGCGTTGTTGATCAGCAGATCCAGCCGGTCGGACCGGTACGAAGCGGCGAACTCCCGTACGGAGGAGAGATCGGCCAGATCCAACGGTGCGAACTCCACCTCCGCGCCCGGCACGGCTGCCCGGATACGTGTCTCGGCCTCCTTGCCGCGGGTCTCGTCACGGCACGCGAGCAGCACCCGCGCACCGCTGCGCGCCAGTTCGCGTGCCGTGACGAGTCCGATACCGCTGTTGGCTCCGGTGACCACGGCCGTACGGCCGCTCTGGTCGGGGATGTCGCTTGCGTTCCAGCCCTGGGTCATGGATCAAGCGTACGACCGGAGCCCCACGGCCGGAATCAGCTGCGGAACGGCCCCTTCACCTCGTAGGTGATGCCGCCGGACGAACTGCCGCTGGTGCCGCGCTGCGAGGAGAAGTAGAGCCGGGTGCCGTCCGGCGAGAACGCCGGTCCGGTGATCTCGGAGCCGGACTGGCCGCTGATCCGGAGGAACGGGGCGACGGTGCCGTCCGGGGTGATCAGGCAGATCTCCATGTTCCCGCCGTCCTCGGCGACGTAGAGGTCCCCCGAGCCCGAACGGGTGACGTTGTCGACGCCGGTCAACGGGGCGGTGCCGCCGGTGACCAGGGAGTCGTCGTAGACGAGCGAGATCGACGAGGCATTGGCGTCGTACGCCCACACCCGGTTGTCGCCCTTGGTGGTGAACCAGCAGGTGCCCGCCGCGTAGAAGCAGCCCTCACCGCCGTTGAAGACCTTGGCCCCGGAGACCTGGTAGCGGGTCTGGGTGGGGGAGCCGTCCGGGTCGGGGACGGCCGCCCAGGTCACCGGGCCGCCGGTGGCGGTGCCCGCCACGAGTACCTCGAGGGTCCCGCCGGCGAGGTTGCCCCAGGTGGTGGGGCGGAAGCGGTAGAACCGGCCGTCGGTCTCGTCCTCGGTGAGGTAGATGTATCCGTGGTCGGGGTCCGCGGCCGCCGCCTCGTGCTTGAACCGGCCCAGCGCGGGGCGTTGCACGGCGGCATTGACCCCCCACGGGTCGGTCTCGTACACGAAACCGCGGGTGACCTCCTCGCACGACAGCCAGGTGTTCCACGGGGTCCGCCCGCCCGCGCAGTTGTTGTTGGTGCCGGACAGGATGCGGGACGCCGAGGTGACGTTCCCGGCCGAGTCGAAACGCACCGCGCTCGCGCCGCCCCCGCTGCCCGATGACACCTCGGAGTTGGAGACGTAGATCCAGCCGCTGCCGTCGGCGAAGACCGCACCGCCGTCGGGGGCGCTGTGCCAGGCGTACGAGGTGCCCGGGACGGTCTGCCCGGAGCGCGCGACGATGCGGCTGGTGAAACCGGCGGGCAGCGCAATGCCGTTGGCGTTCGCCGCCTGCAGTGCCCCGTAGGGTCCGGTGCCGGGCTGGGCGGGTGCGGCATACGCGGCGCCGCGCCAGAGCGTTCCGCCGAAGGCCGCCGCCGAGCTGCCGACCACCGCTGTGCGCAAGAAGGTCCGACGTTCCACGATCACTCCACTGGTGACGTGAGGGCCCGCCGGTCCGGTTGGCCCGACGGGTCGCGCGTCAGGAACCTAGGGGGCGGTGTTTGACGGAGCGGCAACAGCCGGTGAATGGTCTGCGGCAGCGGCCCTATCGTTCGCCGTCAGGCCGCGCGTACCGCGTGGACCGGGACCGACACCTCGTCGTCGTCCAGGCAGGCCCCCGTCGCCAGGTCGAAGCGCTGCTTCAGCAGTGGCGAGGCGACGAAGGGCCGCCCCTCGACGGACCCGACCAGGCCGCGTGAGAGGACGTACGCCCCTGTGAACGGGTCGCGGTTGTCGATCGCGTACGCACGCCCTGCCCGGTCCACGAAGAGTGCGACCTGGCGGCCGTCCGGGAGGAGCGCGGCGACGCCGCGCCCGGGGGTCAGCCGCGACAGCGCGCAGACCGTGAACCAGTCGTCCCCGTCGGCGAGCTGGACCACGGGGGTCTGCTGCCTCGTCTCCGTCGTCGGTGCGGTCATCGGGAAGAGGCCCTTTCGAGAGTACGGACGGCGAGCACCGGTCCGGCGAGGATGTCCAGGTCGGGCTTGACCTGGTCGCGTTCGGGAACGAACCGCACCGACGGGTCGGGTGCGTCGGGCGCGTTGACGAAGGTGACGAACCGGCGCAGCCGGTCCGGGTCGTTGATGGTCTCGGCCCATTCGTCGCGGTAGCCGGCGACATGGTCGGCCATCAGCCGCTCCAGCTCCTCGCACAGCCCCAGCGAGTCGTGGACGACGACGTCGCGTACGTGGTCCAGGCCGCCCTCGATGCGGTCCAGCCAGGTCGAGGTGCGTTCCAGACGGTCCGCGGTACGGATGTAGAACATCAGGAACCGGTCGATGAGGCGCACCAGTTCGGCGTCGGAGAGGTCCTGGGCGAGCAGGTCCGCGTGGCGCGGTTCGGCACCGCCGTTGCCGCCGACGTACAGGTTCCAGCCGTTGGCAGTGGCGATGATCCCGAAGTCCTTGCCGCGGGCCTCCGCGCACTCCCGGGCGCAGCCGGAGACCGCCGACTTCAGCTTGTGCGGCGAGCGCAGCCCGCGGTAGCGCAGTTCCAGGTCGATGGCCATTTTCACCGAGTCCTGCACGCCGTACCGGCACCAGGTCCGTCCCACGCAGGACTTGACCGTCCGCAGCGATTTTCCGTACGCGTGCCCGGACTCGAAGCCGGCGTCCACCAGGCGTGTCCAGATCAGCGGCAACTGGTCGACGCGGGCGCCGAACATGTCGATCCGCTGGCCCCCGGTGATCTTCGTGTAGAGGCCGAAGTCGCGGGCGACCTCACCGATCACGATCAGCTTCTCCGGGGTGATCTCGCCCCCGGGGATGCGCGGCACGATCGAGTAGGAGCCGTTGCGCTGGAGGTTGGCCAGGAAGTGGTCGTTGGTGTCCTGCAGGGCCGCCTGCTCGCCGTCCAGCACATATCCGCTCGCGCCGAGCGTCGGCGCGAGCGAGGCGATGATCGAACCGACCGTCGGCTTGCAGATCTCGCAGCCGTCCCCGCCGCGCGCCGCCTCCCGCCCGTGCGAATCGAGCAGTTCGGCGTACGAGGTGATGCGGAGGGTGCGGACGATCTCGTACAGCTCGCTCCGGGTGTACGAGAAGCAGCCGCACAGACCCCTGTCCTGGCTCTGCGGCAGCAGCTGACCGATCACCTTCACGCAACTGCCGCAGCCGGTACCGGCCTTGGTGCACTTCTTCACCTCGGGCAGCGTGGTGTGCTCGCAGATCGCCCCCTTGGTGACGTTGTGGCAGGAGCAGATCACCGCCTCGTCCGGCAGCGCGGACGGGCCGAGTGTGACCGGGCCGCCCGCACCGGCCGGCAGCACCAGCTGCTCGGGGGCGACGGGCAGGACCGTACCGGTCATCGGCCGCAGCGTCCCGTACTGATCGGCGTCCCCGACCAGTACCCCGCCGAGCAGTGTGCCGTCCCGGCCGATCACCAGCTTCTTGTAGACGCCGGAGCGGGAGTCGGCGTACACCACGTCGAGGCAGCCCTCGGCCGTGCCGTGCGCGTCGCCGAACGACGCCACGTCCACCCCGAGGAGCTTCAGTTTCGTCGACAGATCGGCGCCGGTGAACGCCGCCTCCTTGCCCGCGATCACCTCGGCGACCGTCTGCGCCATCTCGTACCCGGGCGCGACGAGCCCGTACACCCGGCCGTCCGAGGCCAGCGCGCACTCGCCGATCGCGAAGACCGCAGGGTCCGAGGTGCGGCACTCCTCGTCGACGACGATGCCGCCGCGCTGCCCGACCGCCAGACCGCAGTCGCGGGCCAGCTGGTCCCTCGGGCGTACCCCCGCCGAGAAGACCACCAGGTCGGTGGCGAGCGACGAACCGTCCGAGAGCGACATGCCGTTCACCGTGCCGTCCTCGCCCGCGGTGACCTCCTGCGTGCCGACGCCCGTGTGCACGGTGAGACCCATGGACTCGATCGTGCGCAGCAGCGCCGCGCCCCCGCCCTCGTCGACCTGTACCGGCATCAGCCGGGGCGCGAACTCCACGACGTGCGTGTCGAGCCCGAGTCCCTTCAGCGCGCCCGCCGCCTCCAGCCCGAGCAGCCCGCCGCCGACGACCGCACCGGTCGTCGCCGTCCTCGCGTACTCCTCGATCGCCAGGAGGTCCTCGATGGTGCGGTAGACGAAGCAGCCCTCGGCGTCCTTGCCGGGGACCGGCGGGACGAACGGGTACGAGCCGGTGGCCAGCACCAGCGTGTCGTACGCGAACGTCTCCCCGGAGCGCGCGGTGACCGTGCGGGCCTCGCGGTCGAGGGACTCGGCAGGGTCGCCGAGGTGCAGCTCGAAGCCGTGCCGCTCCATGAAGCCGGGCTCCACGAGCGACAGATCGTCCGGGGTCCTCCCGGCGAAGTACGAGGTCAGCTGGACCCGGTCGTAGGCGGGGCGCGGCTCCTCGCAGAGCACGACGACCCTGGCCGTGCCCGCGGCCGCGGTCAGACCGCGCTCGGCGAGCGCCTCCAGGAACCGCTGGCCGACCATGCCGTGTCCGACGACCACGATGGTCGGGAGGGCGGAGGTACGGTCGGTCGGGGGAGTGGACACCGGCATCTCAGAAGCCTCCGTCGTTGGTGAGCAGGTGGAGCAGGGACGTTTCGGCGGGGAGCGGTTCGTCGTCCTCCCAGGTCCGGGCGAGGGTGCCGACCGCGGCGAGATCGCCGAGCAGCACACCGCCCGCCAGCCGGTCGCCGCGGACGACGACCGCGCGGTACGCACCCCGGGTCGCGTCGGCCAGCCGGACGACGTCATCGCCGGGCAGCGGCCGGGAAACCCCGAACGCGGCCAGATCGAGCGCCCCGGCGGGGTCGGCGGGCGGGCCGTGCAGCGTGAGACGGGTCAGGGCCCGGGTGCCGTCGTAGCGGGCGGGCCGCCCCGCCAGCGCCTCGGCGAGCACATCGGCCTGCTCCAGCGCCGGGCCCGCGAGCCCGTAGAGCGTGCCACGGTGCTCGGCGCAGTCGCCGACCGCGTGGATGTACGGGTCGGAGGTGCGCAGTTCGTCGTCGACGACGACGCCCTTGCGGACGTCCAGACCTGCCGCCCGGGCCAGCCCGGTCCTGGGCCGTACCCCGCAGGCCAGCACCGTGATCTCGGCCGCCAGCTCATAGCCGTCGGCGAGCTCCACGGCCCGCACCGCGCCGTCGGCGCAGCGCAGCCCGCGGACCCGGCACTCGGTGTGCACCTCCACCCCGAGAGTCTCCAGATGACGCCGGAGCAGCCCGGCCGATCCGGCGTCCAGCTGCCGCTCCATGAGGTGCTCGCCCTGCTGGGCCAGCACCACCTGGGCGCCGCGTTCGGCGAGCGCGCGGGCGGCGGAGACGCCGAGCAGGCCGCCGCCGATGACGACGGCGCGCACGCCCGTACCGGTGTGCCGCCCCACGGCTTCCCGCAGCGCCAGACAGTCGTCGAGTGTGCGGAACGCATGCACTCCGTCCGGCATCGTGGTGCCGAGTCCGCGCAGCGGCGGCAGCACCGGGTTCGAACCGGTCGCCAGCACCAGCCGCTCGTACCCCACGACGCTTCCGTCGTCGCAGTGCACCAGCCGGTCGGCCCGGTCGATCCGCACCGCCCGCACCCCGCGCCGTACCTCGGCCGGGGGCAGGGCGATGACCTCGGCCGCGTACCGCCCGGCCAGCACCTCGGCCAGCAGCACCCGGTTGTAGGGGGCGTGCGTCTCCTCGCCGATGACGGTGACGCCGGGCACCCGGGCGGCGAGCCGTGCGCCCGCCATCCCGGCGCCGATCACCACCACACGCGCCGCGTTCTCCGTCTGTGTCCTCATGGTGAGAAGCGTGCGCGGTGGGTGTTACCCGATCGGATCCCCGCTGTTTCCCGGGAGGAACCTTGCGCTCAGCGCGTCCGAAGAGGGTCTGTGAGGGCCGCGGAGCCGCGGAACCTCAGAGTTGGCTCAACTTTCCGGCGATCCGGCAGAAGCAGTTGGACGGGACACGTATTGCCTCCATAGGGTCGCGAGCATGCCCGACATAACCCTGACCACCCTCGTTGTCCTGTGCCTCGCCGCTGCCGCCGCGGGCTGGATCGACGCGGTGGTGGGCGGCGGCGGGCTGCTCCTGCTGCCCGCGCTGCTGCTCGGTCTGCCGCACGTCCCGGCCGCGCATGTCCTCGGCACCAACAAGGCGGTGGCCATCGTCGGTACCTCGGGCGCCGCCGTGACGTACGTGCGCAAGGCGCCGGTGAAGGTCTGGACGGCGGTGCGGATCGGGCTGATGGCGCTGGCCGGATCGATGACCGGGGCATTCTTCGCCGCCGGGATCAGCAGTGACGTGCTCCGTCCGGTGATCATGGTGGTGCTGCTGGCGGTGGCGGCGTTCGTGATGCTGCGGCCGCAGTTCGGCAAGGAGGCGGACGGGGGCGGGGACCGGAAGGTCACCCGGGCCCGTACCGTCACCGCGATCGTGCTGGTCGGCGGCGGCATCGGCCTCTACGACGGGCTGTTCGGGCCGGGCACCGGAACGTTTCTGGTGCTCGCGCTGACGGCCGTGCTCCACCTCGACCTGGTGACGGCGTCCGCCACCGCCAAGATCGTCAACGTCTGCACCAACGCCGGTGCCCTCGCGATGTTCGCCTACCAGGGCAGCGTGCTGTGGCAACTGGCCGCGCTGATGGCGGTGTTCAACCTGGCGGGTGGGCTGCTCGGGGCGCGCATGGCGCTGCGCAAGGGCAGCGAGTTCGTCCGTGGTGTGCTGCTGGTCGTGGTGTTCTCACTCGTCGCGAAGCTGGCGTTCGACCAGTGGGCCTGACGGCCTCCCCACTCCCCGACGTGGGGCCTTAAGGGTGCGCGACCGGCGTCAGCGCACTCCGGTGAGGTGCGCGTACGCGACCACGTTGCCCTGGTAGCCGGTGTCCCGTGAGAAGCCGCCGCCGCAGGTGATCAGTCGCAGCGCAGGGAACGACGAGGCGCCGTACACCCGCCGGTCGGGGAAGTTCTTGTTCTCGTACACCTCGATGCCGTCGATCGAGAAGACGGCGGTGCTCCCGTCCTGCCGGACCACCTCGACGGTGCTGCCCTTGGCCAGGGACCCCAGGTCGTAGAAGACGGACCGTCCCTTTGCGTTGTCGACGTGACCGGCGACGAGCGCGGTGCCCTTGGCGCCGGGCGGAGTGCCGTCCTTGTACCAGCCGACGACATTGCGGTTTTCGGCCGGCGGCACGTCGAGGCTGCCGTCGGACCCGAGCCCGAGCCGGATCATCGGGGCGTCCACCCTGATGCTGGGGATACGGAGACGGACGGGCGTCGAGGGCCGCAACGGGGCGGCGACGGGCGAGCCGGGCGGTACTCCGGGACCGGCGGCGAAGGCCTGGGCGGTGGTCGGCTGCGGCGGCACCAGCACGGTGCCTGCGCCGTTCTGGATCAGCCAGACGCCGACCAGCGCTGCGACGGCGACCAACCAGCCCTTGGCCTTCTGGGACACGGTCGTCCTCCGGGGTGTCGTCCTCCGGGACGGGAAGGACGTGAGGAAGGAAGTGAGGTCCCGCCCCGGTGGCGCGCGGCCACCGGGACGGAATCGTGGCGGTACGGGGACGTGGATGCGTCCCTGTCAGCTGTCCGCCTGCGTGCCGCTCGCCCGACGACGCAGGAGCCAGGCTCCGCCGACGGCGGACGCGGCGAGAACGCCGGCACCCGCCGCGATCTGGGAGGTGTCCGGGCGGACGCTGCCGCCTACACCAGTATTGACGTGCCCGGAGGGAGAGGTGGGCACGGTGGAGCTGTCCTGACCGCGTCCGTTCCCGGTGTCAGGACCGGAGCCGTTCCCGGTGTCAGGACCGGAGCCGCTCCCGTTGTCACGACCGGTCCCGTTCCCGGTGTCGCGCCCGCTCTCGTTGCCGGTGGAGGGCTTCCGACCGGGAAGCGTTTCGTCGCTCCGGGAGTTCCCGAACCCGGAGGAGCTGTTCTGTCCGGCGGAGGAGCCGATGCCGAAGGGGTTCTGGTTCCCGAGGAGGCTCTCGCCCCTGGCGGCCAGGTCGTCGAGGGAAGACACCCCGAAGCCGCTGTCCGTGCCGTCGCCGGAGCCGTTGTCCTCCACGGCGTGGGCGGTGCTGCCCGCTGTGGCGTTCTTCGCGGTGTCCGCAGCCTTCACCTGCAGCGCTCCGGTGGCCCCTTTGCCGTTCGCGCAGGACACGTCGATGCTGTACTGACCCGCCTCGGTCATCGTCGGCACCGTGAACGTGCCGACCACCACCTCCTTGCGGGTGGTGGACCCCAGCTTGAAGTCCCCTGCTTCCAGGGAGCTCGCATCCCCGGTGGCCTTCGCGTCCTTCCCGCAAGCGGTGGTGTTCACCGTGACTGTGGTGCCCGGTGCCACGTCCGCCGGGGATATCTCCCGCTGACCGAGGTCCCCTGCATACGCGGGCGTCGCGACGGTGGACAGGCCGAGCGCGGCAGCGGTGAGCGCCGTGGCGGCGGTGCCGGTCACGAGGCGGGCAGGACGGCGCATGGGGGTTCCTCCGAGCAGGGGCGCTGGTGGGGTATCTCCTGATGGAGAGCTAACGGGCGGCGCGCCACCCATGCATGCTGACGCTTGGTCAGCTTTCACTCGACCGGTCCGGGCCGGACCCCTTGGCGAGCGGTAAGTGCGCAGGTCACGGCGGTGATGAGAGGGTGCGTGGGCAGTCTCGCGACACACCGTGCTGATCGGGTGACGAGCCGCGAGGAATGAGTGCCGCACGTCACATGCATGGCCTCGTCGGTCCCGGGCACACGCATGACACCCCCCACGGGACGGCTTTCCCCCCGCCGCCCCAGGCCGCCGCCCTCATCGGACCCACCCCCCCTGGGCCCGATGGGGGCGGTCCTGTGCCGTCACCCGGGAGCGATGGCGGAACAGGTGACGACCGGCGGCCGGGCGCGGGCGCGGATCGGCTTCCCCTTGGCGTCGGAGAGGCGCAGGCGTGCGGTGAGGCGTCCGGAGCGCACAGCGTCCTCGAATACGGCCGGATCGACGTCGTCGAACATCAACGTGGCCCGCCGGAACACGGAGAGGACGCCGTGATCGTCCACGGCGCCCCAGGACGGATGGACGAAGCGTCGGCCGAGCCGGTTCTGCGCGTACGGCCCGGTGACCGCGATGCCGTCATCGGTCGCGGTGGCCGTGCAGTCCGGTGTCCATGAGGCCGACGGGGCGTCGCCGGGACGCAGTCCCGGCGGCTCACCGGGCCTGTCCTTGCGCTGTACGCCGACATGGATGTTCCGGGCGCCGGGGAAGTCGCCGGCGGCCCCGCAGATGAGGCCGGGGAGGTCCGAGCCCTCGATGCGGATCCGCACGGCCTCCATGTTCCCGCCTCAGACGGTGTCCCAGGGCGCGGCCTCGTACGCCAGCCCCACCCGCTTCATCAGTTCCTCGTCGACCACGAACTCCGTGTCGTCGATCCGCCGGATCGGCGCGATGCCCTGCGAGTTGGTGAGGAATGCCGACCGGTAGCCGCCGATCCCGTCCAGCGTCACCGGACGCCGTACGGACTCCAGCCCGGCGCCCGGAAGTTGCTGCTCCAGCAGGGCCATGGTGATGCCGAGCAGTGCGGGTGCGTCGGGCCAGACGACAGAAGTGCCGTCCCAGAAAGCGATGTTGGTGATCGCCCCTTCCGTCACCGTCCCGTCCGGTGCGATCAGCAGTGCCTCGTCGAAGCCGGAGCGTGCGGCGAGCTGCCCGTAGTAGGTCTGGCCGAATTCGCCGGGGCGCTTGATGTGCGGGACGGTACGGACATACGGAACGGACATCAGGCTGTGCGGTTCGGTGGACTTCTGCGCCGGTCCGCGCACGGTGACCATGACGGTCGTCCCTGTGTCGCCCGGCGGCAGGAAGGCGTGCACCCGGGTCGAGGCGTCCTGTGCCCCGGCGCTGTCCAGCGCGTGCCGGATCAGCTCGCGCACCCGGCCGCCGTCGAGCCCGTGGCCGAAGAGTTCCCGGTTGGCGGCGTCCAGCCGGGCCAGGTGGAGGGCGAGGCCGCGTACCCTCCCGTCCCTGACCTGCATGGCTGTGAAGTGGCCGTAGTTGGAGAAGGCGGGGATCCGGAGATCCGCCTCCGTTGCGGCGTGTCCGTTGAACTCGACGTACAGGGGCGCGGCGGTCGTCATGTGTTCCACCGTATGCCGGAGAGGCGAGGGGCGGCGCTTGACCTCATCCTTGGTTGAGGTACGAGTCTCGCCGCATGGAACTCACCACAGCACCCCTGAAGGTCGCGGTCATCCTCGCCAGCAATCGCGAGGGCCGCTTCGCCCCGGTCGTCGCCGACTGGTTTCTCTCCCGTACCGCCGGCCACCCGGGCATCGAGACCGATCTGATCGACGTCGCCGAACTCGATCTCCCGTTCGCGCTCACCTACCGCCCGGGACCGGACGTGCAGACCCGACTGGCGGGAGTCTCCCTCCGGTTGGCCGCCGCTGATGCCTTCGTCGTCGTCACGCCGGAGTACAACCACTCGTACCCCGCCCCGCTGAAGAACCTCATCGACTGGCATCACACCGAATGGCAGGCCAAGCCCGTCGCCTTCGTCTCGTACGGGGGAGTGTCGGGCGGTCTGCGAGCCGTCGAACATCTTCGCCAGGTCTTCGCCGAGCTGCACGCCGTCTCCCTCCGCGACACCGTGTCCTTCCACAACGCGGGCGCTCTCTTCGACGACGAGGGCCGGCACAAGGACCCCGTGGCCGTCGACGCGGCGGCGAAGACACTGCTCGACCAGCTGACCTGGTGGGGGAGTGCGCTGCGGGACGCCAAGGCGGTCCGCCCGTACGGAGGCTGATCGCTTCTCGGCTGGACGCAGGTCCCGGCACCGGTGCGTCCGGGACCTGCTCCCTGTCAGCCGACCGAGACCGCGGACCAGGCCGTGGCCACCGCGTTCTGTTCCGCGCTGCCCGCCCCGTACACGTCCTTCGCCGCGTTGAGCGTCGCCGTCCGGGCGGCGGCGTAGTTGGTCGAGGACGTCATGTAGACCGTCAGCGCCCGGTACCAGATCTTGCCGAGCTTGTCCTTGCCGATGCCGGTCAGCGTCGCCCCGTTGCACGTGGTGCCGTTGTGCTGGACGCCGCCGATCGTCTTCGGGCCGCTGCCCTCGGCCAGCAGATACGCGAAGTGGTTGGCCACACCGGACGAGTAGTGCACATCCAGATTGCCGACCGAGGAGCTCCAGCAGTCCGCCGATTTGCCGTCCTTGGAGGGCTGGTCCATGAATCGCAGGGCGGCCTTCCCGAAGCCGGACTTCACGATCTTCTCGCCGATCAGGTAGTCGCCCGGGTCCTGCGCGTTGTTCGCGTGGAACTCGACCAGCGTGCCGAAGATGTCGGAGGTCGCCTCGTTGAGACCGCCCGGCTCACCGGAGTAGGTGAGGTTCGCGGTCTTGGACGTCACGCCGTGCGACATCTCGTGCCCGGCCACGTCCAGCGCGACCAGCGGCCCGAAGGTGGAGCCGTCGCCGTCGCCGTACGTCATGCAGAAGCAACTGTCGTCCCAGAAGGCGTTGTTGTAGTTGTTCCCGTAGTGGACGCGGTTGTACGAGCCCTTGCCGTCACCGGCGATGCCGTTCCGGCCGTGCACGTTCTTGTAGTAGTCCCAGGTCGTGTCCGTGCCGTACTGGGCATCGACCGCCGCGGACGCACGGTCGGAGGTGGCGCCGTTGCCCCAGTGGTTGTCGGCATCGGTGAACAGAACCGCAGGGGCCCGGCTCCAGCAGATGGAGAAGATGCAGCTGTCGGTCTTGTTCTGCGCGTCCCCGGTGTACGTGTTGCCGCGCGTCGCGTCCTTGAGCTGGAAAGTCGACCCGGACTGGGTCGTCTCCAGCGGGACCGTACCGCCGTAGAGGGACTGGCCGTCGCCGCCGACCGTCTCCAGGCTGTCCCAGGCGTCGATCTGCCGGCCCGTGCGCGCATCGGTGAGCACGACGCGGGCGACGGGGTTACCCAGCGAGTCCCTGCCCGCGGCCTCGGTACGCCAGGCCAGCTTGGGTGCGCCGTGCAGGGCGTCCACGACGAGCTGCGGCTTGGCGGCGACCTTGCGGAGCTTCTGGCCGCGGTGGGCAGAGCGCAGGGCGGCCGCACCCAGATCCGCGGCCGTCGGTGCGGAGAGGGACGGAGTCACGGTCCGCACCGAGAGATCCCCGCGCACGGCCCGGTCGGCGCTCCGGTACGCACCGTCGGGCGCCAGGTGGACGATGAAGTCGCCTCCCAGTACGGGGAGGTGCCGGTAGGTGCGGTCGTAGCGCACATGCTGACCGCCGTCGTTGTCGATGACCACGTCGCGCACCGCGGTGTCCTGGGCGCCGGTGAGGTCCAGGGCGGTGGCGTGCCCGGTGATCGCGGCCTCGGCGTGACGGACGGCGGTGGCGCGGCTGGGGGACGGGTGACCGGCCGCGGCGGCGCCGGTGGTCGCGGTGAGGGCGGAGGCCAGCAGGGTGGCGGCGGCCGCGGCTATGCCGAGCGGGGTGAGGCGCGATGCATGCCGAATCGATCTCATCGGACTCCTCGGAGTGCGTGGGGGCGGAGGGCGATCTGAGCGATGGTTCTGAGCTTCCATCAGATTTAAGGGTTCATGACATGTCATGTCCATACCGCGAAGGCGAGGGAGGAGGACACGGCACCGAACCGCCCCGACAATCGACGAGAAGGACACGCCGCGGACACAAGAGCCGAAGAGCAAGAGCAGAAGAGTTGAGGAGACCGACGGTGACATCGCCGGCATGGCTGACCGTACTGACCACCACGGACAGTGAGGAGAAGGCGCACGCCCTCGCCCAGGGCGCGGTGGAGGCGCGGCTCGCCGCGTGCGCGCAGATCTCCGCGCCCGTCACCTCCGTCTACCGGTGGCAGGACGCCATCGAGACCACCGAGGAGTGGCAGGTGCTGTTCAAGACGACGGCCGAGCGCTACGACGAACTGGAGGAGCACCTCCGCGCGGCGCACGACTACGAGACCCCGGAGATCATCGCCATGCCGGTGGTACGCGGAAGCGCCGACTACCTCGCCTGGCTGTCGTCGCAGACAGCTCCGATCACGGCCCTGTGACCATGCCGCGGACCGCCCCCGAACTGCCTTTCTTCGTCTACGGAACGCTGCTCCCCGGCGAACCCAACCACGATCTGTTCCTTCGCGGCCGGGCGATCGCGGAACAGCCCGCGCTGCTGCCGGACGCCCTTCTCTACGACGGCCCCGGCTACCCGTACGCGATCGAGGGCCACGGCACCGTGCGCGGCACGATGGTGACCGCCGCGCCCGCGAGCTACGCCGAGCTGCTCGTGCAGCTCGACCGGCTGGAGGAGTACGTCGGTCCCGGGCACCCGGGCAATCTGTACGAGAGGGTCGCCCGCGAAGTCCGCCTCCCGGCAGGGAACCCGCCCGGCACCGGAACCGCCCGTGCCTGGGTCTACTTCGCCGCCGCTCCCGTCGCCCGCTCCCTCCGCTCCAACGGCACGCTCATCCCCGGAGGCAGCTGGCTCACCCGCCGGCAGCCTCCACCCGCACCGCGCACACCTTGAACTCCGGCATCCGCGACACCGGGTCCAGCGCCGGGTTCGTCAGCGTGTTGGCCCGGCCCTCACCCGCCCAGTGGAACGGCATGAAGACGGTGTCCTGCCGGATGGCCCCGGTGATCCGGGCGGGCGCCACCGCCCGCCCGCGCCGGGAGGTGACCGCCACCGGATCGCCCTCGGCCACCCCGATCCGCTCGGCGAGCCGCGGATGCAGCTCCACGAACGGACCGGGTGCGGCGGCGTTGAGCTCATCGACCCGCCGGGTCTGCGCGCCCGACTGGTACTGGGCCACCACCCGCCCGGTCGTCAGCACCACCGGATACTCCCGGTCCGTCTCCTCGGCGGCCGGACGGTGCGTCACGGGAACGAACCGGGCCCGCCCGTCGTCCGTGGCGAACCGGTCCAGGAAGAGCCGCGGCGTACCGGCGTGCTCCTCGTCCGGGCACGGCCAGAACACCCCGTCCTCCGCCGCGATCCTGGCGTACGTGATCCCCGCGTAGTCGGCGGGCCCGCCCGCAGAGGCGCGCCGGAGCTCGTCGAACACCTCCTCGGGGTCGGCGGGGAACCCCTTGCCGTGCCCGAGGAGCGCGGCCAGCCCGTTCAGCACCTCCAGATCGGTGCGTACGCCCTCCGGTGCGGTGACCGCCCGCTGCCGCAGCAGCACCCGTCCCTCCAGATTGGTCGTCGTCCCCGTCTCCTCCGCCCACTGCGTCACCGGCAGCACCACATCGGCCATGGCCGCCGTCTCCGACAGCACCACGTCCGCGACCGCGAGGAAGTCCAACGAGCGCAGCCGCCCCTCCACATGCGCGGCGTGGGGCGCGGACACCACCGGGTTGGACCCCATCACCAGAAGCGCCCGCACGTCCGTCCCCAGCGCGTCGAGGAGCTCGTACGCGCTGCGTCCCGGCCCCGGCAGCGAGTCGGGATCCACCCCCCACACCTGCGCGACATGGCGGCGCGCCGCCGGGTCGGTGAGCTTGCGGTAGCCGGGCAACTGGTCGGCTTTCTGGCCGTGTTCGCGCCCGCCCTGACCGTTGCCCTGCCCGGTCAGGCAGCCGTATCCGGACAGCGGACGGCCCGCCCGGCCGGTGGCCAGGCAGAGATTGATCCAGGCTCCGACCGTGTCCGTGCCCTTGGACTGCTGCTCGGGACCGCGCGCGGTCAGCACCATCGCGTTCTCCGCGGCGCAGAACATCTCCACCGCCTCCCGCAGCCGCGGAACCGGCACCCCGGTCAGCCGCTCCACCAGCTCCGGCCAGTGGGCCATCGAACCTGCCCTGGCCTCGTCCCAGCCGCTGGTGCGCTCCCGTACGAACTGCTCGTCCACTCGCCCCTGCGCCACGATCAGATGCAGCATCCCGAGTGCGAGCGCCAGATCCGTGCCGGGCCGGGGTGCCAGGTGCAGGTCGGCCTGCTCGGCGGTCCTGGTCCGACGCGGATCGATGACGATCAACCGGCCGCCGTTCTCCCGCAGTTCGGTCAGGTAGCGCAGCGCGGGCGGCATCGTTTCGGCGAGGTTCGACCCGACGAGGATCACGCATCCCGTGCGCGCGATGTCCTCGAGGGGGAACGGCAGTCCACGGTCGAGGCCGAAGGCCCGCTGGTGCGCGGCGGCCGCCGACGACATGCAGAACCGTCCGTTGTAGTCGATCTGAGAGGTCGACAGGACGACCCGGGCGAACTTCCCGAGCGCGTACGCCTTCTCGTTGGTGAGACCGCCGCCGCCGAAGACGCCCACGGCATCGGGCCCGTGCGCCGCGCGGGCGCGGACGAGCTGGTCGGCGATCCGGGCCAGCGCCTCGTCCCACCCGGCGGGTTCCAGTTCGCCACTGGCCGGATTGCGTACGAGCGGTCCGGTCAGCCGGACCCGTGAGGAGAGCACGGCGGGCGCGGTGCGGCCCTTGCCGCACAGCGCACCGCGGTTGACGGGGAAGTCGGGACGCTCCAGGACCTCGGCCACCGCACCGCCGGCGGCCGGCCGCAGGTTCATCCCGCACTGCAGCGAGCAGTACGGGCAGTGGGTGGCGGTGGGAGCAGTCTCGGTGCGGGCCATGGGCTCAGCGTGCGAGCCGGGTGTTACGGAGGCGACCGCCACCGGTTACGTCGGCGGAACGTGCACCTCAGCCCGTCTCCACCGGGACCGTGAGGTCGGCCGGTGTCTCACCTCTCAGAGGGCGTCCGGGCCGTCAGCGCCTCCCCGATCCCGGGTTCCTCCGGCCCCAGGAAGTGCGGGTCCGGCTTGAACATCGCGTCCAGCGCCGCCTTCCCCGCCGCGAACACCTCCCGCGTCCCGCCGTAGTACCAGGTCACATCGTGCTTGGCGTCGACCCCGACGCCGTACGCATCGATCCCCGCGACCCGGCACAGCGTGATCGCCCGCCGGATATGGAACCCCTGGCTCACCAGGACGGCCCGGTCGACACCGAAGATCTTCTTGGCCCGCACGCAGGAGTCCCAGGTGTCGAACCCGGCGAAGTCGCTGACGATCCGCTTGTCCGGCACCCCGAGCGCGACGAGAAACGTCCGCATGGCATCCGGCTCGTCGTACTCCTTCCGGCTGTTGTCCCCGGTGACGAGCACGACCTTCACCTTGCCGTCCCGGTACAGCTCGGCGGCGGCCCGCAGCCGGTTCGCGAGATACGGCGACGGCTTCCCGTCCCACAGTCCCGCTCCGAACACCACGGCAACCTGCTGCGCGGGGGCGTCCGCGGTCGTCCGGACACGGGCGTCGGCCACGGAGTACATCCACGTGACGGGTGCCAGCCCCAGCACGCAGGCGATCATGACCCCTTGCAGGGCCCGGCGCTGCCCACGCCGCGTGCGCGGCCACAGCCGCCCCAGCCGTTGCGGCCGCTTCCCTGGCATCGGAGCCCCCTGTCGGTGTCGGTGCGTTACCTGGTCGGACGAGAATCAGGGCACGGGGGTTCTCCACCCTGCGGACTTCTTCGCAGACGAGCCGTCGACGCGCTCCTGGTGAACCACTGACGACCCGTCGACGCGTCGGGCATCATGGCAGCCATGAACCTCCCGAGCGCCCGCAGGCCCTCCGACGACTCGGTGACCGTCGCCGCGTACGAGAACGTGAAGGGCCGCCCGCACCCGGCGGCCGCCGTCCGCGCCTGACTGCGTGACCGGGGCATCGACTGGATGCCGTTCCCGCTCGACGACATCCGGTGGAGCCTGGCCTGCGGCCCCGGACCCGACGGGCACTGGCACGGCTGGATCACCGTCCGCGTCCGCGCAACAGCTCTCGTCCCGCTCGGCCTTCACCCGGATCAGCCCTGGTCACAGCCCAACTCGCCCTCGCCGCCGCGCTGGTGGCATGCGGCGGCGGAGCGTGCCGTACGCCCGCCACGCCCGGATCCAGCCCAGTAGCATCGTCCGATGCTGCTTCCCCGGATGATCGCCTCCGACCTCGACGGCACTCTCCTGCGGGGCGACGGGACCCTCTCGCCCCGCACCCTCCGCGCCCTGCGCACGGCCGAGAACGCCGGTGCGGAGGTCGTCCTCGTCACCGCCAGACCGCCCAGGTTCGTCGACCGGCTCGCCGCCGCGACCGGGCTTGCGGGGACGGCGGTATGCAGCAACGGCGCGCTCGTCTACGACATCGGGACGCGTACGGTCGTCTCCTCCCGTGCCCTGTCCGTCGCCGTCGCCCGGCGCGTGGCCACGGCGGTCGCCGCCGCCGTGCCGGAGGTGGGATTCGCCCTGGAGACCGGCAACCAGGTGCTGTACGAACCGGCGTACCGGCTGCGGCTGTCCGAGGACATCGACGCCGAACTGCCCGTACCGTCCCTCGCCGACCTGTGGCTCACCGACGTGCCCGTCACCAAACTCCTCGCCTGGTCCGCCCGGCTCGACGCGGACACCCTGCTGGCCGCCGCCCGCGAAGGGGCGGGCGCGGCGGGCCGTGAGGTGCAGTTCACCCACTCGGGCGGCCGCGGACTCCTGGAGATCAGCGCGTCCGGAGTCACCAAGGCGGGCACCCTCGCCGAGCTCTGCGCCGGGCGCGGGATCGACGCCACGGAGGTCATCGCCTTCGGTGACATGCCCAACGACCTGACCGTCCTCGACTGGGCGGGCATCGGCTACGCCATGGGCAACGCCCACCCGGCCGTGCTCGCCGCCGTACCCGCGCACACGGCGTCCAACGAGGAGGACGGGGTAGCGCACGTCCTGGAGGGCCTCTTCGGGCCGCCGGCCGCTCCGTGAGCCCGTGGTAAAGACCCGTCACCCCTGTGCAACGACCCGGCAACCTCCGTCCTGCACCATCGGTCCATGACGGAGTCGGCATCGGCACAACCCCGTGAGTCCCTGCCTCTCGACAGCACAGCGCAACTGTTGACCCGCATCACCGCCCAGCTCGGCACCCAGCTCAGCCATGTCTCCCTGAACGGAACGCGCAGGCCGCCCATGCACCGCACCATCCGGCCCGCACCGGGCGCCACCACCGCCCCCGCCCTCGTCGCCGTCGCCCACGGCAGCCGGGACCCGCAGGCGCTGCGCACGGTCGTGAAGCTGCTGGACCGGGTACGGGAACTGCGTCCCGGCCTGGACGTCAGGCTCGGGCACATCGAGCTGAACGAACCGCTCCTGCCGTCGACGCTCACCGGTCTGGGGTCCGGCGACGCCGTACTTGTACCGCTGCTGCTCGGCCGCGGCCACCACGTCAAGCACGACATACCGGCAGCGGCCGCCGCCGCACCCGCCCTGCGGACCACGATCGCCGCGCCGCTCGGCCCGCACCCCCTGCTCGTCGAGGCCCTCTACGGAAGGCTCCTGGAAGCGGGCTGGCCGACCGACGAGACCGTGAGCGGCAGCTCCGCCGTGGTTCTCGCCGCCGCCGGTTCGCGCGACCCCGACTCGGCCGCCGACACCCGCCGCACCGCCAGGATGCTCAGCGAGCGGCTCGGCGGCGTGCCCGTCGTCCCCGCGTACGCCTCCGCCGCCGACCCCACGGTCTCCGCCGCGACGCGCGCCCTCGCCGCCCGCGGCCGGCACCGGATCGCCGTCGCCTCGTACTTCACCGCGCCCGGACGTTTCGCGACAGCTGCCGCCGCTGCCGCCCCCGGGATCGCCGCGGCTCCGCTCGGCGCGCACCCCGCGATGGCGCGGCTGATCCTGCACCGGTACGACCGGGCGCCGGCCGGCCAGGCACGTTCCGGCGCACGTGAGGCGCGTGAATCCGCGGTGAACGGTGCTCTCCTGGCGTCCGCCTGAGCCGTCTTGCCGGTCCGGCCGATTACTGTCGGAACCATGGACGGTACGCAGGGCACACAGGACCACGGCACCGCGCCCTACGGTGCTGCCGACGCCGAGCGCTGGGACACCGAGCCCGACAAACGGCCCGGTCGCACCGCCTTCCAGCGGGACCGCGCCCGCGTGCTGCACTCGGCCGCGCTGCGCAGACTCGCCGGGAAGACCCAGGTCGTCACGCCCGGCACCCGCAGCCTCGCCTGGGACGCCAGCCCCCGGACCAGACTCACCCACTCCCTGGAGTGTGCCCAGGTCGGCCGGGAGCTCGGAGCCGCACTCGGCTGCGACCCCGACCTGGTCGAGACGGCGTGCCTGGCGCACGACATGGGACACCCGCCGTTCGGGCACAACGGCGAGCAGGCGCTCAACGACTTCGCCTCGGACTGCGGGGGCTTCGAGGGCAACGCCCAGTCGCTGCGGCTGCTGACCCGACTCGAACCGAAGCGGTTCGTGCGCGATGTGCGGACCGGTGGGCTGGTCAGCGTCGGGCTCAACCTGACCCGGGCCGCGCTCGACGCCGCTACCAAGTACCCGTGGCCGCGCGGCGCCCACCCCACCGACCCCGGCTCGCCGAAATTCGGGGTCTACGAGGACGACCTGCCGGTCTTCCGCTGGGCCCGCCAGGGCGCCCCCGGGCACCGCAAGTGCTTCGAGGCCCAGGTGATGGACTGGTCCGACGATGTCGCGTACTCGGTGCACGACTTCGAGGACGGGCTGCACGCCGGTCACATCGACCCCAACTGCCTCTTCGCCGAGCCGGAGCGCCGCGAGATCTGGGACGTCGCGATCGGACGGTACGTCCCGGCCGACACCGACCCGCAGGAGCTGGCCGACGCCCTCGACCGGCTCATGGCCCAGGAGTGGTGGCCGCACAGCTACGACGGATCGGCCGTCGCCCAGGCCCGACTGAAGGATGCGACGAGCCAGCTGATCGGCAGGTTCTGCCTCGCGGCCGAGACCGCCACCCGACAGGCGTACGGCCACGGCCGCCTCGGACGGTACGCCGCCGAACTCGTCGTCCCCCGCGAGGCGCGCAGCGAATGCGCAGTCCTGAAGGCGGTGGCCGACCGCTATGTGATGCAGCGCGCCGAACAGGAGGCGATCCGCGCCGACCAGCGGATCGTCATCGCCGAACTGGCGGCGGCGCTGACCGCGCGCGCCCCGGAGGGCCTGGAACCGCAGTTCCGCGCGCTGTACGAGCACGCGCCCGACGACCGCGCGCGCAAGCGGGTCCTGATCGACCAGATCGCCGCCCTCACCGATGCGTCGGCCCGCTCCCTGAACACCTCGCTCACCTCGCGGGGGCGGTGGTCGCGGGAGGCGTGAGAGCCCGCCCTGCCTTCCTGGGGCCGGTGCGTACGCCCCGGCCCCACCCCGTTCGTCAGCGCGTCGCCCAGGAGCGTCCGGCGGTGGACGGCGGTCGGCCGCGCCGTTCCGAGGCGATCAGCCCCGCCCCCCGCAGCACCAGCGGTGGTCCACGCGTGTCCCACGGCGGCAGGCGGAGCCAACCGCGGGGGGCGTCTCCACCGGCGCGCACCCGGGGGCGCCGCGCATGCGGATCCCCCGGGCATGTCCTGCGGGAGTGGGGCGCGGCGATGACGCACAGCAATGCCGCAGGTGATGTGCTGGGAGCACATACCGCACTGCGCAGGGGAGCCGGGCCGCCGTGAAACAAGCCGTCTCACAGCACACGCCGTGCCACCGGCCCACTCCGGCGCCGTATCCAGGTGTCGCCGGCTCCCTCCGGGGGACCCCGCTCTGCGTGGTGTCGGCCCCGGTCGGCAGACTGGCCTGTGGCCACTGGGTGTGACCTGATCGGGGTACACCCTCTTTCGCCATCACGCTGCGTGCGGGACGCTCGCAGTTGGCGCCGCGCAGCAAGCACCGAGGAGGCATCAAGTGGTCGACGCACATCGCACGTTCGTCATCGTGGGCGGAGGACTGGCAGGAGCGAAGGCGGCAGAGACACTCCGGGCGGAGGGGTTCAGCGGCCGGGTGATCCTGGTCGGCGATGAGCGTGACCATCCGTACGAACGGCCTCCCCTCTCCAAGGGCTATCTGGCCGGCAAGGAGGCACGCGAGAGCGTATTCGTCCACGAGACGGCCTGGTACGCGGGCGCCGATGTGGAGCTGCACCTCGGCACGCCCGTCACCGCCCTCGACCGCGACGCCCGCTCCGTGGAGCTGGGAGACGGCACGGTCATCCACTACGACAAGCTGCTGCTCGCCACCGGCGCCGAACCGCGCCGTCTCGACATTCCCGGTACGGACCTGGCGGGCGTCCACCATCTTCGCCGCCTCGCGCACGCCGACCGGCTGAAGAATGTGCTGTCCGCGCTCGGCCGCGACAACGGCCATCTGGTGATCGCCGGAGCGGGCTGGATCGGCCTGGAGGTCGCGGCGGCGGCCCGCGGCTACGGCGCGGAGGTCACCATCGTCGAACCCGAGGCGACCCCGCTGCTCCGGGTCATCGGCCCGGAACTCGGCCAGATCTTCACCGAGCTCCACAGCGACCACGGCGTCCGCTTCCACTTCGGCCGCAAGCTCACCGAGATCATCGGCCAGGACGGGATGGTCCTCGCCGCCCGTACCGACGACGGCGAGGAACACCCCGCCCACGACGTGCTCGCCGCGATCGGCGCCGCCCCGCGTGCCGCCCTCGCCGAGGCCGCCGGTCTCGACATCGCGGCCCGCAGCGACGGCGGCGGCATCGCCGTCGACGCCTCGCTGCGCACCTCCGACCCGCACATCTACGCGGCCGGGGACGTCGCCAATGCGCAGCACCCGCTGCTCGGCACCCGGCTGCGCGTGGAGCACTGGGCGAACGCGCTGAACAGCGGCCCGGCCGCGGCCCGCGCCATGCTCGGCCAGGACGTCAGCTACGACCGGGTGCCGTATTTCTTCTCCGACCAGTACGACCTGGGGCTCGAATACTCGGGCTGGGCGCCGCCGGGCTCGTACGACCAGGTCGTGATCCGCGGGGACGCGGGCAAGCGGGAGTTCATCGCGTTCTGGCTGAAGGACCGCAGGGTGCTGGCCGGGATGAACGTCAATGTGTGGGACGTCACCGGGACCGTGCAGGAGTTGATCAAGGCCGGCCGGCCGGTCGACCCGGACGCGCTCGCCGACCCGTCGGTACCGCTGGAGTCCCTGGTCTGAGCCCTCTGCGGAAGCTTCTGTTCCGCGCCGGGCGGGTGTGATCACGATCCCGCCCGGCGCCCGCGACACCGACCACGGACCCGTCATGTCCGAGCCCACCCGTAGACTTCACCCGTGGCAGGCAGGATCAATGACGACGATGTGAAGGCGGTCCGGGACGCGGTCCCGATCGACGCCGTCGTTTCCGAGTACCTGCAGCTGAGGAACGCGGGCGGAGGCAACCTCAAGGGGCTCTGCCCGTTCCACGACGAGAAGTCCCCCTCCTTCCAGGTCAGCCCGAGCAAGGGTCTGTTCCACTGCTTCGGCTGCCAGGAGGGCGGCGACACGATCGCCTTCGTGATGAAGATCGACCATCTCTCCTTCTCCGAGACGGTCGAGCGCCTCGCCGCCAAGGCGGGCATCACCCTGCGGTACGAGGAGGGCGGTTACAACCCCTCCCACCAGCGTGGCGAGCGCATCCGGCTGGTCGAGGCGCACAAGATCGCCGCCCAGTTCTACGTCGAGCAGCTGGACAGTCCCGAGGCGGAGATCGGCCGGAAGTTCCTCGCCGAGCGCGGCTTCGACCAGGCGGCCGCTGCCCACTTCGGCGTCGGCTACAGCCCGGCCGGCTGGGACCACCTCACCCGCTACCTCCGCGGCAAGGGGTTCAGCGACCGGGAGCTGATCACCTCCGGCCTCTCCCAGGACGGCCGCCGCGGTCCCATCGACCGCTTCCGCGGTCGGCTGATGTGGCCGATCAGCGACACGTCCGGCGAGGTCGTCGGCTTCGGCGCCCGCAAGCTCCGCGACGACGACAACGGCCCCAAGTACCTCAACACCCCCGAGACCGCGATCTACAAGAAGTCGCAGGTGCTGTACGGGATCGACCTCGCGAAGAAGGACATCGCGAAGTCCAGCCGGGCCGTCGTCGTCGAGGGCTACACCGACGTCATGGCCTGCCACCTCGCAGGGATCACCACCGCCATCGCCACCTGCGGCACGGCGTTCGGCGGCGACCACATCAAGATCCTCCGCCGGCTCCTGATGGACAACGGCAGCGCCCGCGTGATCTTCACGTTCGACGGTGACGCGGCCGGTCAGAAGGCCGCTCTGCGCGCCTTCGAGGACGACCAGAAGTTCGCCGCGGAGACGTACATCGCGATCGCCCCGGACAACATGGACCCGTGCGATCTGCGCCTCGTCAAGGGCGACGAGGCCGTCCGCGACCTGGTCGAACCCCGCACCCCGCTCTTCGAGTTCGCGCTCCGCCAGATCGTCGGGCGGTACGACCTGGAGACCCCGGCGGGCCGTGGCGCCGCGCTCGACGAGGCCGCGCCCGTCGTCGCCCGGATCAAGAACAGCTCCTCCCAGCACGAGGTCGCCGTCCAGCTGGCCGGTATGCTCGGCATTCTCGACACCCAGTTCGTCGTCAAGCGCGTCGCCCAGCTCGCCCGCTGGGCCCGCGAGCGCGGCGACCGGGGTCCCGCACCCGCACCCTCCCGCGGCGGCCCCCCGCATCAGCAGGTCCAGGCCCCCGCCGGCCCCTCGGGCCCCGCGCTCAACCTCCGCAGCCCCGCCCACCGCACCGAGCGGGAGCTCCTCAAGCTCGCCCTGCAGAAGCCGGCCCTGGTCTCCCCGGCCTTCGACGCCTATGGGATCGACGAGTTCACCGCCCCGCCGTACGCCGCGGTGCGCCAGTGCATCGCGGAGGCGGGCGGCGCCGAACAGGGCCTCGACGACAACCGTGAGTATCTGGTCGGCGTCCTCGACGCCGCCCCCAACGACACCGTGCGCAAGCTGGTCACCGAGCTCGCCGTCGAGGTCTTCCACGGCAAGTCCATCGACGAGGCCTACGCGGGCGAGCATCTGGTCAAGGTCCGGCTGCGCGCCGTGGACCGCCGGATCAACGACGTCCAGGGCAGCCTCACCCGCCTGGGCAGCAATGTCGCCCCGGATCACCTGGCGGCCGCGCAGAACGAGGTCTGGGTGCTGCAGCAGTACGCCCAGTCCCTGCGCAATCACGGCGCCGACGCACTCTGACCGCCCCCCGAGGGTTCTCTTCGGTAACCGACCGGTCACGGACCGGACTCAGAAAGTCCGCGCACGCCCCTCGTGGCGGTGATGTGTCTTCCCCCACACTGGATGGCGGTGCCTGAGTCATCGGAGCGCGGTCTGCCCACTGCACGGTGGGCCCCCCATCCCCCGCGATCCGGCAGCGATCACCTGGAGGTCGCCCCCGTGCAGACCCGGACCGTGACCACAACCGAGCGTGTCTCGGCCGTCCCCGCGCAGAACCGGGCCATGCATCATCCGGAAGCCGCGGTGGATCCGCCGACACCGGAACCGCCCGAGCCGTCAGACATACCCGAAGCAGCCGACGTCATGGAGGAGCAGGCGGAGCTGCCCGAACCGCCGGAGCCGCGCGGGCGCCCCGACACCGGAGGCCCGTCCTCCGACCTCTTCCGCCAGTATCTGCGGGAGATCGGACGCATCCCGCTGCTCACCGCCGCCGACGAGGTGGAACTCGCCCGCCGCGTCGAAGCCGGTCTGTTCGCCGAGGAGCGGCTGGCGAGCACCCCGGACCCGGACTCGCGACTCGCCTTCGATCTGGACCGGTTGGTGGTCATGGGGCGGATGGCGAAGCGCCGTCTGATCGAGGCGAACCTGCGGCTCGTCGTCTCCGTCGCCAAACGCTACGTCGGCCGCGGGCTGACGATGCTCGATCTGGTCCAGGAGGGGAACCTCGGACTGATCAGAGCGGTCGAGAAGTTCGACTACGCCCGGGGCTACAAGTTCTCGACGTATGCGACCTGGTGGATCCGGCAGGCCATGTCCCGCGCCCTCGCCGACCAGGCGCGGACCATAAGGGTTCCGGTCCATGTCGTGGAGCTGATCAACCGCGTCGTCCGGGTCCAGCGCCGGATGCTCCAGGAGCGCGGCTACGAGCCGACGCCCGAAGAGGTCGCCGCGCAGCTCGACCTGACGCCGGAACGGGTCGGTGAAGTGCTGCGGCTCGCCCAGGAACCCGTCTCGCTGCACGCACCGGTCGGCGAGGAGGACGACGTCGCACTCGGCGACCTGATCGAGGACGGCGACGCGGCGTCCCCCGTGGAGTCCGCCGCGTTCCTCCTGCTGCGCGAGCACCTCGAGGCGGTGCTCTCCACCCTGAACGAGCGGGAGCGCAAGGTCGTCCAGCTGCGCTACGGGCTGGACGACGGCCGGCCCCGCACGCTTGAGGAGATCGGGCGGATCTTCGGCGTGACGCGCGAGCGCATCCGCCAGATCGAATCCAAGACCCTCAACAAGCTGCGGGACCACGCCTTCGCCGACCAGCTCCGCGGCTACCTCGACTAGGGCGTGTGCCGGAAGTCCCGCCGTCCGCCCGAAGGGTGGGCGC
>NZ_JBHVEE010000102.1:0-36793 GCF_042802415.1 Streptomyces sp. NPDC057486
ACGGGGCAAAGCCTGCCGGGAGGGGCACCCGTCGTACGGGCGTCGAGAAGGCGTCAGCTCTGCGCCGCCGAGTCGCCCTCGCGGTTCGACGTCGCGGCATCGGCGGACGCCGGGGCCTGCCCGGACCCGGTGCGCTCGCGCATCTTGCGCAGCAGCTCCTGCTTCTGGTCGTCCGCGGTCCTGCGGTCGGCGTTGCGCGCGCTGCCCGCGCCGTGCTGATCGACACGGGACAGCTTCTTGCGCTGTCCGCCGACACCGAGAAGGTTGTTGCGGCTCTTGGCCACGGGGTTCTCCCATTCGTGGTGAGACGTCATGAGACGTGAGGTCGTGAGCGACCTGGAATCGATCCGGTGGGCGACGGGCGATCGAGCCCGCCGCGCTCTCACTCGTAGATCTGGAAGAACGAAGACATACGGGAACCGTACCCGGCCGCACCGGCCGCAGCACCCGGTTTTCGGCCCCCTCGTGCGACGCACCACAGAACAGTGAACTGACAGATATTGAAATCTGTCATTCCCTATGCCATGGTTGTGCCACAACCCATCCCTCTCCTGTCCTCCACGCGCACTTTCTTCTTCTCCACGGGAGTCCCTCATGACCGCCACCCGCACGCTCGGCTCCACCGGCCCACAGGTCTCCGCTCTGGGACTCGGCTGCATGGGCATGTCCGCGCTGTACGGCGAGAGCGACCGCGCCGAGTCGATCGCCACCATCCACGCCGCGCTCGACGCGGGCATCAACCGGTGATTTCTACGGCATGGGCCATAACGAACTACTGATCAACGAGGCGCTGCGCACCGCCCCCGGCGCCGTCCGCGAACAGGCGCTGACCAGCGTGAAGTTCGGCGCACTGCGCACGGTCGAAGGTGCTTTCACGGGGTACGACGGCCGGCCTGCCGCCGTGAAGAACTTCGCCGCCTACTCGCTCCAGCGGCTCGGCACCGACCACATCGACATCTACCGGATCGCCCGCGTCGATCCCGATGTCCCGATCGAGGAGACCGTCGGCGCCATCGCCGAGCTGGTCGAGGCCGGCCATGTCCGCCACATCGGCCTGTCCGAGGTCGGCGCGGACACGATCCGGCGGGCGGCGGCCGTGGCCCCGATCTCCGATCTGCAGATCGAGTACTCGCTGATCTCCCGGTCCGTCGAGGACGCGATCCTGCCGGTCTGCCGTGAACTGGGTATCGGCGTCACGGCGTACGGGGTGCTGTCGCGCGGCCTGATCAGCGGGCACTTCAGCCGTGACCGCGAGCTGGCCCCGGGCGACTTCCGGGCCATGAGCCCGCGCTTCCAGGGCGGGAACCTCCAGCACAACCTCGACCTGGTCGACGCCCTGCGCAAGATCGCCGAGCAGAAGGGCGTCTCGGTCGCCCAGATCGCCATCGCCTGGGTGCTCGGCCGGGGTGCGGACATCGTGCCGCTTGTCGGCGCCCGCCGCCGCGACCGGCTCACCGAGGCCCTCGGCGCCCTGGATGTCACGCTGGACGCCGCCGACCTCGCCGCGATCGAGAAGGCTGTCCCGGCAGGTGCGGCCGCCGGTGCGCGCTACCCGGAGAACCAGATGGCCCACCTCGACAGCGAGCGCTGAGCTCCGGGTACGGTCGTCGGGGTGCGGCCCCCGCAGGGCAGCTCCCCGAACGGTGCCCTCCGAAAGGCAGCACAGACACCATGACGCCAGCCGACCCGCTGACCCCCGAGCGCATCCTCGAAGCCACCGAGGACGTGCTGCGCCGCTACGGCCCCGCCAAGGCGACGGTGGTCGACGTGGCCCGCGCGCTCGGCGTCAGCCACGGCAGCGTCTACCGCCACTTCCGTACGAAGGCGGCGCTGCGCGAGGCGGTGACGGCCCGCTGGCTGACCCGGACCGAGGTGACCCTCACCGAGATCATCAGCGCTTCGACGGAACCCGCCCCGTCGAAGCTGCGGCACTGGCTGGCGACGCTGTTCGAGTCCAAGCGCCACAAGGCGGGTGACGACCCCGAGCTGTTCGCGACCTACATCGTGCTGACCGGGGAGAGCACGGTCGTCGAGGAGCACGTCCGCGAACTGGTCGGCCAGCTGCGGGAGATCATCGAGGAGGGCGTGCGCAGCGGGCAGTTCGCGGTGGATGATGCGGCGGTCGCCGCGCAGGCGGTCTTCGACGCGACGGCGCGCTTCCACGACCCGGCGTACGCCGCCGAGTGGCAGACCCCCGCCATCGGTGCCGAGTTCACAGCCGTGTCGGACCTGCTGCTGCGCGGCCTGCGCGCCTGACAGCCCCGCACACAGGGGCGGGTCACGCCGGGCGGCCGTCAGGCCGTCGGATCGATCGTCGCCTGATGGATCCGGGCCAGGTGTTCCTCGGCCTTGAGCCAGGGCAGGAACTGCACGCCCCTGCGCCAGTCGCACGTGTCGCAGCTCAGTTGCCGCTGTATCCCCGACTTCCGTACATGGACGACATGTTCACGGCCGTGCTGATCCCATCGGCTGACCTTGCTCGTGGTCATGGACGGCATCCGAGCCTCCTGTTGACGCATGGTCGCGTGGTCGCGTGGTGCCCAGTGTGCAACGAAGCCCCCGGTTCCGTACGAGGAACCGGGGGCTTCGCGGTGGAACCGTAATGCGTCAGCAGCCGAGCAGACGGGCGCCGAGGTACGCCTGGATCTGGTCCAGCGAGACGCGCTCCTGCTTCATGGTGTCGCGCTCGCGCACCGTCACCGCGTTGTCGTCGAGGGTGTCGAAGTCGACGGTGACGCAGAACGGCGTACCGATCTCGTCCTGGCGGCGGTAGCGGCGGCCGATGGCGCCCGCGTCATCGAACTCGATGTTCCAGTTCTTCCGCAGGTCGGTGGCGAGGCCCTTGGCCTTCGGCGACAGCTGCGGGTTGCGGGACAGCGGCAGCACCGCGACCTTGACCGGCGCGAGGCGCGGGTCGAGGCGCATCACGGTGCGCTTCTCCATGACGCCCTTGGCGTTGGGCGCCTCGTCCTCGATGTAGGCGTCGAGGAGGAAGGCGAGCATCGACCGGCCGACACCGGCCGCGGGCTCGATGACGTACGGAGTCCAGCGCTCGCCGGCCTCCTGGTCGAAGAACGACAGGTCCGTGCCGGAAGCGGCGGAGTGGGCCTTGAGGTCGTAGTCCGTGCGGTTGGCGACGCCCTCCAGCTCGCCCCACTCGCTGCCGCCGAAGCGGAAGCGGTACTCGATGTCAGCGGTGCGCTTGGAGTAGTGGGAGAGCTTCTCCTTCGGGTGCTCGAACCACCGCATGTTCTCCTCGCGCAGACCCAGGTCCGTGTACCAGTTCCAGCGCTGCTCCATCCAGTACTCGTGCCACTGCTCGTCCTCGCCCGGCTTGACGAAGAACTCCATCTCCATCTGCTCGAACTCGCGGGTGCGGAAGATGAAGTTGCCCGGGGTGATCTCGTTCCGGAAGGACTTGCCCATCTGCGCGATACCGAACGGCGGCTTCTTGCGCGAGGTCTGCTGCACCTGACCGAAGTTGGTGAAGATGCCCTGCGCGGTCTCGGGCCGCAGGTAGGCGACCGAGCCGGAGTCCTGGGTCGGGCCGAGGTGCGTGGAGAGCAGGCCCGAGAACTGCTTGGGCTCGGTGAAGGTGCCCTTGTTGCCGCAGTTGGGGCAGTTCAGGTCGGCGAGGCCGTTGACGGGCGCCTTGCCGTGCTTCTCCTCGTACGCCTCTTCCAGGTGGTCCGCGCGGAAGCGCTTGTGACAGGAGGTGCACTCGGTCAGCGGGTCGGTGAACGTGGCGACGTGGCCGGAGGCGACCCACACCTCGGGGGCCAGGACGACCGACGAGTCGAGACCGACCACGTCCTCGCGCGAAGTGACCATGTAGCGCCACCACTGGCGCTTGAGGTTCTCCTTCATCTCCACGCCCAGCGGCCCGTAGTCCCAGGCGGCCTTCTGGCCACCGTAGATCTCACTGCAGGGGTAAACGAAGCCACGGCGCTTGCTCAGGCTGACGATGGAGTCGATCTTGTCGGCGGCCACGGTGCTCTCTTCATTACGACGACGAATTTGGACAGGGGTGGCGCGAAGCGCCTCGGTGGGGGGTAGCGGTCGGGAGACGGGCGGGCGAATGCTTCAGATTACCGGCGGGCACGCCCTCCGGATCAAATCGGTGCGCGGACAGCTCACCCGGTGGCCATCCCATCGGGCTTGTTGACAATCGTTTCCAGTTTTGTTGAAAATGACTGTCATGAACGTACGCCGCCTCATACCCACCGCTGTCGTCGCCGGAGCAGTCGCCCTCGGGCTCACGGCCCTCTCCGCCTGCTCCACGTCGGACGCCGCCGACCGCAAGCCCGGCGACAAGCTGAATGTGGTGGCGTCGTTCTATCCCATGCAGTTCCTTGCCGAGGAGATCGGCGGGACCCACGTCTCGGTCAGCACGCTGACCAAGCCGGGTGTCGAACCGCATGACCTGGAGCTCAGTCCTCGGCAGATCGGCGGACTCGGCGACGCCGACTACATCCTCTACCTCAAGGGTATCCAGCCCGCTGTCGACGACGCGATCAAGCTGTCCGAGTCGACCCACAGCGTCGACGCGGCGAAGCTGACCACGCTGGAGGACCACGGCACCGAGACCGGCGGCGACGAACACGGCCACGAGCACGAGGGCGAGGGCGCCGGGGCCGACCCGCACATCTGGCTGGACCCGGTGAAGTACGCCGAGGTCGCCAAGGGCGTCGGCGCGTCCCTGGAGAAGACCGACCCCGGCCACGCCGCGGACTACCGCAAGAACACGGACGCCCTGGTCAAGAGGCTCGACACGCTGAACACGGCGTACGAGACGGGCCTGCGGAACACCGCCACCAAGACGTTCATCACCACCCACTCCGCCTTCGGCTACCTCGCCGAGCGCTATGGCCTGGTCCAGGAGGGCATCGCCGGCATCGACCCCGAGGCCGAGCCCAGCCCCGCCCGGATCCAGGAGATCCACACCATCGCGGAGAAGAGCAAGGCCACCACCGTCTTCTTCGAGACCCTCGCCAGCGACAAGACCGCGAAGACCGTCGCGACGGACACCGGTCTGAGGACCGACGTCCTCGACCCGCTCGAGGGAATCACCGACAAGTCCAAGGGCGATAACTACTTCGAGGTCATGCAGTCCAACCTCGCCGCCCTCCAGAAGGCGCTCGGCGCGAAGTGACCCTCGTAACACCCGCCACAGCAGCATCGGAGGCGCTCATGCCCGAGCCCGAGAGCACCCAGCCCGACCCCGTGATAGCCCTGCGCGGAGCCACCGCGACCCTCGGCGCGCGCCCCGTGCTGCGTGGCATCGACCTGACCGTGCACCGCGGCGAGGTCGCCGCCCTGCTCGGCGCCAACGGCTCCGGCAAGTCCACCGCCGTCCGGTCCGTCATCGGCCAGGTCCCGCTCACCGGCGGCTCGGTCGAGCTGTTCGGCACCCCCCTGCGCCGCTTCCGCAGCTGGGCACGGATCGGCTACGTACCGCAGCGCACCACGGCGGCCAGCGGGGTCCCCGCCACCATCCGCGAGGTCGTCTCCGCCGGGCGGCTGTCCCGTACGAAGCTGGGGCTGCTCCGCAAGGCGGACCGGGCCGCCGTCGACCGCGCCATCGCGCTCGTCGGCCTCGCCGACCGGGCCGGGGACTCGGTGAGCGCGCTCTCCGGCGGTCAGCACCAGCGGGTACTGATCGCGCGGGCGCTCGCCGCCGAGCCCGAGCTGCTGATCATGGACGAGCCCATGGCCGGCGTCGACCTGGCCAGCCAGGAGATCCTCGCCGAGACACTGCGCGAGCAGGTGGCGGCCGGTACCACCGTGCTGCTCGTCCTGCACGAGCTGGGCCCGCTGGAACCCCTCATCGACCGCGCGATCGTCCTCCGCGACGGCTGTGTGATGCATGACGGGCCGCCCCCGAAGGAAGTCGGCCAGCACGCGCTGCCCGGCCACGACCACGTACACCCCCATGCGGCTTCCGAGCCCGTCCGGACGGGACTGCTGACCTGATCATGGAATTCCTCCAGCCCCCCTTCATGCAGCGGGCCCTGCTCGCCGCCGTACTGGTCGGCGTCATCGCCCCCGCCGTCGGCATCTACCTCGTGCAGCGCCGCCAGGCCCTGATGGGCGACGGCATCGGCCACATCGCGATGACCGGTGTCGGTCTCGGCTTCCTGCTCTCCACCAGCCCGGTCTGGATGGCCACGGCCGTCGCCGTCGTCGGCTCGATCGTCATGGAACTGGTCCGCTGGTACGGACGCACGCGCGGCGACATCGCGCTGGCCATGCTCTTCTACGGCGGCATGGCGGGCGGTGTGCTGCTGATCAATCTCTCCGACACCGGCTCCAACGCCAACCTCACCTCGTACCTCTTCGGCTCCCTCTCCACGGTCTCGTCCGAGGACATCACCGCGATCTGCCTGCTCGCCGCCTTCGTGCTGCTGGTGACACTGGGGCTGCGGCGCCAGCTGTTCGCGGTCAGTCAGGACGAGGAGTTCGCGCGGGTCACCGGGCTGCCGGTGCGCGCACTCAATCTGCTGATCGCCGTCACGGCGGCGGTGACCGTCACCGTGGCGATGCGGGTCGTCGGTCTGCTGCTGGTCAGCGCGCTGATGGTGGTCCCGGTCGCCGCGGCGCAACAGATCTCGAAGTCCTTCAAGGTCACGTTCGTGCTGTCCGTCGTCATCGGTACGGCGGTGACCCTGGCCGGCACCGTGACCTCCTACTACCAGGACGTACCGCCCGGTGCGACCATCGTGCTGCTGGCCATCGGCGTCTTCGTCGTGCTGACCCTGCTCGCCACGCCGCTGGCCAGAAGGCGCGCCCGCAGCAGCGACGCGGTCTCGGCGGAGTGCACCCTGGAAGGGGAGACTCCGGAAGTACCGGCTGCCCGCCCGGCCACGGACGGCGTCCGGGTCTGACCCCGACGCCGGGGCGGGCTGGCACAATGGCCCGACACATGTACGGGCGACACGAGGAGGCACCTGTGGCGACGGCGCCGATCAGTGGAACGAACGCAGCCCCGGTACGCGGCCGGTCGACCCGGCAGCGGGCCGCGGTGGCGGCGGCGCTCGACGAGGTGGACGAGTTCCGCAGCGCCCAGGAGCTGCACGACGTACTCAAGCACCGCGGTGACTCGGTCGGGCTGACCACCGTCTACCGCACCCTGCAGTCCCTCGCCGACGCGGGCGAGGTGGACGTCCTGCGCACGACGGACGGTGAGTCCGTCTACCGGCGCTGCTCGACCGGCGAGCACCACCACCATCTGGTGTGCCGGGTCTGCGGCAAGGCGGTCGAGGTCGAGGGTCCCGCGGTGGAGCAGTGGGCGGAGACGATCGCTTCGCAGCACGGGTTCGTGAATGTGGCGCACACGGTGGAGGTCTTCGGTACGTGTGCGGAGTGCGCGACAGCGACGGGCTGACCCTCCGTGGCCGGGGGCGCGGCCCCCGCTCCTCGATGACCGGAGAGGCTTGATTTTTCCCGCGTCGGCCGGCGGTCGAAGATCTCGGCAGCAGCGGCACCGGTACGTCGGTGCCGCTCACCGGGGACAGTGCGGTGGCCACGACGGCACACCCCGTCGCAGCCGCCCCCGGAATCCTGCAGCCGGCCCGCCGCACCGATCCGGTTGCGTGCGCGGAGCGCCGCCGAGCAGTCCCGCAGCGCCGGCCGGTATCTCAGCTCGACCGCACTGTGCACGGTCCCCCGCCGCGCTCACGGCCCCTCTCCCGGGTGGGAGGAGCCGTGAGCGCACCGGCAGGGTCAGACCGTCGGTTCGGTCTTTTCCGCCGCCTCCTCCGCGCCGCCGAAACGCCGGTCGCGCTGGGCGTACTCCAGGCAGGCCCGCCACAGGTCACGGCGGTCGAAGTCCGGCCACAACACGTCCTGGAAGACCATCTCGGCGTACGCGCTCTGCCAGATCAGGTAGTTGGAGGTGCGCTGCTCGCCACTGGGGCGGACGAAGAGGTCCACGTCCGGCATGTCCGGGTAGTAGATGTACTTCGCGAAGGTCTTCTCGTTGACCTTCGCGGGGTCCAGCTTTCCGGCGGCGACGTCCTCCGCGATGCGCTGCGCGGCGTCGGCGATCTCGGCCCGGCCGCCGTAGTTGACGCAGAAGTACAGCGTCATCCTGTCGTTGTCCTTGGTCTGCTCCTGGGCGACCTGGAGCTCCTGGACGACGGACTTCCACAGCTTCGGCATCCGGCCCACCCAACGGATGCGGATCCCCAGTTCGTCCATCTCGTCGCGGCGGCGGCGGATGACGTCCCGGTTGAAGTTCATCAGGAACTTCACTTCCTCCGGGGAGCGCTTCCAGTTCTCGGTGGAGAACGCGTACAGCGAGAGGTTCTTGACGCCCATCTCGATGCAGCCCTTGAGGACGTCCATGACGACGCCCTCACCGACCTTGTGGCCCTCGGTGCGCGGCAGACCCCGCTCCTTGGCCCAGCGGCCGTTCCCGTCCATGACGACGGCGACGTGCTTGGGCACCAGCTCGCCGGGGATCTTCGGGGGCGTGGCGCCCGAGGGGTGCGGCTCGGGGGTCTTGTACGTGCGCCGGTTACGGCCACCGAGGATCCCGCGTACTGCCATGAGCTGTCTCGTCTCCCTGTGCCTGTGTTACTTCTCTACGTATCGCAGCGAGCGCAGTCCGCGCTCCAGATGCCAGTGCAGATAGGCGGACACCAGCCCGCTCCCCTCCCTGACATGCCGCGCCTCGCACGCGTCCGCCGTCTCCCAGTCACCGGTGAGCAGCGCGCTCAGCAGGGCGACGGCCTCAGCTGAGGGTACGACGCTGCCGGGCACCCGGCAGTCGCCGCATATGACGCCGCCCGCCGCGACGGAGAAGAACCGGTTCGGACCGGGCATTCCGCACCTCGCGCAGTCCTCGAAGCTGGGTGCGTAGCCGTTGACCGCGAGGGAACGCAGCAGGAAGGCGTCGAGGATCAGGCTCGGGGCATGCTCCCCGCGGGCGAGGGTGCGGAGCCCTCCGACGAGCAGCAGGTACTGCTGGACCGCGGGCTCGCCCTCGTGGTCGGTGAAGCGCTCGGCGGTCTCCAGCATCGCGGTGCCCGCGGTGTACCGGGCGTAGTCGGTGACGATGCCGCCCCCGTACGGCGCGATGGTCTCGCTCTGGGTGCAGAGGGGCAGCCCGCGGCCGATCAGCTCGCTGCCGCGGGCGAAGAACTGCACGTCCACATGGGAGAACGGTTCGAGGCGGGCGCCGAACTTGGACTTCGTACGCCGCACCCCGCGCGCGACGGCCCGCACCCGGCCGTGGCCGCGGGTCAGGATCGTGATGATCCGGTCGGCCTCGCCCAGTTTCTGCGTGCGCAGCACCACGCCGTCGTCCCGGAACAAGCTCATGCGCCCATTGTCCTGTACCCGGCCACCGGAGCGGGCCCTCCCCCGAAGACCGTCCGCGACGGGCGCCCCGGTTCAGCTTCCGTCGGCCGCGCCGCCGGCCGGTACCGCGAGCCCCGACTCGTACGCCACGATGACCAGCTGCGCCCGGTCCCGGGCGTCCAGTTTGCCCATGATCCGGCTGACGTGGGTCTTGGCGGTGAGCGGGCTGAGCCCGAGGGCCTCGGCGATTTCGGTGTTGTTGAGTCCGCGCGCGACCAGGCCGAGCACCTGCCGTTCCCGGTCCGAGAGGCAGTCCGGACCGCCCGGGGCGCCCCGGAACGGCAGCTCGGGCCCGCGCAGCACACGGGAGATCAGCCGGGCGGTCGGGCCGGGTGAGAGCAGGGCATCGCCCGCGGACACCGTTCTGATCGCGGCGAGTAGTTCGGCGGGCCGGGTGTCCTTGACCAGGAAGCCCGAGGCGCCCGCGCGCAGCGCCTCGACGACATGCTCGTCGGTGTCGTACGTGGTCAGGACCAGTACCTTCACACCGGCGAGCTCCCCGTCGGCGGCGATCAGCCGGGTCGCCTCGATGCCGTCGAGCTCCGGCATGCGGATGTCCATGACGACGATGTCGGGCCGGTGCGTGCGGGCCAGGTCGACCGCTTCGAGGCCGGTGCCCGCCTGCGCCACGACCTCCATGTCGGACGCCGACTCGACGAGCATCGCGAACGCCGCCCGGACAAGGGTCTGGTCGTCGGCGAGCAGTACGCGGATCATGGCGCGGTCTCCCCCTCGTGGCAGGGCAGCACCGCCGCGACCTCGAAGCCCCCGGCCGGGCCCGGCCCGGCCGTCAGCGTGCCGCCGGTGCTGCGTGCGCGTTCGCGCATCCCGACTATGCCGAACCCGGGTGCCGAGCCGTTCGCCCGGGGTCCTGCGCCGTCGTCGGTGACCTTGACGCTCAGTGCGCCGCGGCCGTCGGGTTCGACGGCCACCGTGATCCGTACCTCGGGTCCGGCGTGGCGCAGGGCGTTGGTCAGCGACTCCTGCACGATCCGGTACGCGGCCGCGCCGGTTGCCGGGGCCACCCTGCTGCCCGGCGTGCGGACGGCCAGGTCGACCCGGGCCCCGGCGGCCTCCGCGGCCCGCACGAGACCGGGCAGCGCCGCCAGGTCCGGCAGCGGTCCGTCGGACTCGTGTCCGTCGCCACGCAGCACCTGCAGGGTGGTGCGCAGTTCGGCGCGTGCCTCCCGGCAGGTGTCGGCTATGTCCTCCAGCGACCGGGCGACCGCCTGCCGGTCGAGCCGGTCCGGGTCGACGGTCAGGATGTGCGAGGCCACCGAGGTCCGGACGCCGATCAGCGTGATGCTGTGGGCCAGCAGATCGTGCAGGTCGCGGGCGATCCGCAGCCGCTCCTCGGCGACCCGGCGCCGGGCCTCCTCCTCCCGGGTCCGTTCGGCGCGTTCGGCGCGCTCCAGCACGGAGGCGACGTACTGGCGGTAGATGCGCACATCGACACCGCAGAACAGCACGGCGATGATCCACCCGGAGATCCGCAGCAGCTGCAGGCCTTCATGGGTGTTGATGGTGAGCACCACCGTCACCATGACGGAGAGCACACCGATCCCGGTCAGCAGCGTGCGCAGCGGCCGCCCGGTCACCGCCACCGTGTAGAGGGCGATCCAGGTCTGCGGCATCGGTGCCGAGTGCGCGTTGTCGAGCGCGTGGTACGGCACCAGGATCGGGATCATGGCGAGCAGGGCGAGCAGTGGGCTGCGCCGCCGCCACACGATCGGTACGGCGCTCGCCATCAGCAGCACCCAGCCGAGCGCGTCCGGCGTCCGCGCCTGGTCGGTGGTGAGGGCGAGGACGGCGGAGAGCGCACCGGCGCCCCCCGCGACGAGGGCGTCGGTGCGCGTCCTGTGCGGTGCGTGCAGGGGGTCACGGTTGACGACCGCCAGGATGCGTTCGCGCCGGCGCGTGGATCGGGACACGCCGCCATCCTCCGGCACGCGCACGGGCACCGTCACCGGTTCCGTACGAGTTCGGGCTCGCGCGGCCCGGGGACGGCGGGCGTCCGGCTGAGCTTCCCCGGCCACCAGATGGTGCGCTGGAGTGCCACGCTCGCCGAGGTGACGAGGTAGGTGCGGACGAGGAAGGTGTCGAGGAGGACACCGACCGCGATGACGAAGCCCATCTCGACCAGGCTGACCATCGGCATGTTCGTCAGGACGGCAAAGGTGGCCGCGAGCACCAGTCCGGCCGAGGCGATCACGCCGCCGGTGGCGCGCAGGGCGGTGAGTGCGGCGGCGGTCGGTTCGGCGCCGGAGAGCGCCTCCTCGCGGACCCGGTGCATCAGGAAGATGCCGTAGTCGACGCCGAGCGCCACCAGGAAGACGAAGGAGAGCAGCGGCAGTCCGGGATCGGCGCCCTTCAGTCCGAGGACCGGTTCGAAGACCAGCCCGCCGATGCCGAGGGCGGCGCCCCAGACGGCGACGACTGCGGCGACGAGCAACAGCGGGGCGACGATGCTGCGCAGCAGCGCGATCAGGATCAGCAGGACGGAGAGGAGGACGAGCGGGACGACGATCTTCAGGTCCCGGGCGTCGGCCGTCTCCAGGTCCATCTGCTGGGCGCTGGGACCACCGACATGGCTGCCGTCCAGTCCGTCGCGCAGGGCCTTGATGGTGGCGTGTTCGCCCGCGGACTCGGGGGCGTCCGTCGCGGCGACGGAGAGTTCGGTCCAACCGCCGCCGCTGCGGCCTCGTTCGACGGCGGCGACACCGTCGGTGGCGCCGGCCTTCGCCATGGTCTCGGCCACCCGATCGGTGGGGGCGATCACGGTGATCGGCTGGGTGGACCGCTCGGGGTAGGCGGCGGCGAGTGTCTCCATCGCGGAGATCGAGTCCGGTTTGCTGGTGAAGGAGTCCTCCTGCTTCAGGGCTCCGGGCAGGTTGAACGCGCCGAGCGCGAGCGCCCCCAGCAGCACACCGCCGCAGGCGAGTACGGCGACGGGCCGGCGTCCGGCCGAGCTGCCCATCGCGGCGAACAGTGAACGCCGTTGCCCGGGCGTGCTGCCGTACGCGGGGACGAGTGGCCAGAACACCCGGCGGCCCAGCAGGACCAGGAGCGCGGGCAGCAGCGTCAGCATGGCGAGCAGCGCACAGAGTACGCCGACAGCGGCGATGGGGCCCATGCCTCGGCTGCTGGTGAGGTCGGCGGCGAGCAGGCACAGGAGGCCCGCGGCGACGGTGCCGGAGGAGGCGAGGACGGCGGGTCCGCAGCCGCGCAGGGCGGCGGCCATGGCGTCGTACGGCCGTGCGGCGCGGCTCAGTTCCTCGCGGTAGCGGGAGACGAGCAGCAGCGCGTAGTCGGTGCCCGCGCCGAAGACGAGGATGGTCATCACGGCGGAGCTCTGACCGGTGACGGTGACGTCGAAGCCCCGGTTGAGCCCGTAGACGACGGCCATGGACAGCGCGTCGGCGACGCCCGCGACGACGAGCGGCACCAGCCACAGCAGCGGGCTGCGGTAGATGACGATCAGCAGGATCGCCACGACGGCGACGGTCGTGTAGAGCAGCGGTCCGCCCAACGACGTGTAGACCTCCTGGGAGTCGACGATCAGCGCCCCGGGGCCACCCACCTCGACGCTCAGCCCGCCGCCGCCCTTCGCGACGTCGCGCACCTCGTCGACGAACGCCTTCCTGGCCTCGTCGTCCTGGCCGGGCTCCGTCGAGGAGACCGGGTACATCAGCGTCGTACCGTCCTTGGCGGGCACGCCCCTGGGGGTTCCGGTCAGGGTGTGGCCGCCCGCGAGCGCGGCGGCCTGCCGGTCCGCCGTGGCCCGGTCGGCGGCGGTCAGACCGCCGTCGCGGTGGTAGACGAGGACGAGATCGGTGGACTCCCCGCCGGGCAGCGCGTCCTGGATCTTCGCCACCTGCGTGGAGTCGGCGCTCGCCGGCAGATAGTCGACGGCCCGGTTCGTCTGTACGTCGGCGAGCTTGCCCGCCAGGGGCCCGGCGAGCGCGAGCACGGCGACCCAGAGGGCGAGGACCGCCCAGGGCAGCATGCGTCTGCGGCTGCCCGCCCGGGGCGGTGCGCTGCTGTCTTCTGTTACGGCCCTCACCACGGGCCCCCCTTCGGCCGGTTGTCCGGTACGTGTCCAGACTCCCGGCCGCCGGGGGCCGATTCGTCGCGCCGGGGGCCGACTTCGCGGCTACTGCCGGGGTGGGCGAAGAGGCGCCCGTACTCCCGCGGGAGTACGGGCGCGGTGCAAAGCGGCGTATGTCACGAGGGGGTGCGCGCCGCCGCGGCGAGCAGCCGGGCCGTGTCGTCCGGGCGGAGCTGCAGCGCCGCGCCGACCGTGGTGAGCACCTCGCGCTCCGCCTGGCTGTACGGGCCGTCTGCGAGCGCGATCCTGGCGCCCTGCAGGAGGATCGATTCGCGTCCGCCGGGCGCGAGGTGCGGGGCGAGGGGTTCCAGCGCCTCGTGGAGTTCGATGGCGAGGGCGGCGCCGCACGCCTCGGCGGCGGCGTCGAACGCGGAGCCGTGTCCGATGTCGGCGGCGAGGACCTCGACGACGGTGGAGAGCTGGTCCTCGGTGCAGTCGTCGAACCCGGCGCCGCGCACGGTGGCCGCCGCCGTCTCCAACGCGGTACGGGAGGCGGTGCCACCGGCGGCGAGGATGCCGAGCGCGACGATGTGAACGGCGTCCCGGAGCATCGCGGAGAACCGGGTCGTGGTGGGGTGGTCGAGCGCGTCGGTGCCGAAGCGGGTCCGGCAGGCGGCGCATTCGACGACGGGGCCCACGGTGCCGCGGCGCAGCAGTGGCACGCCGAGCACGGCGAAGCGGCGACGGCCGGTGAGACGGCGGTAGTTGCGGTCACCACCGCAGCCGGGGCAGAAGAACTCGCCGTCACCGACGGCGTCCCATATGGTGCGGATGCCGCAGATACGCAGCTTTATGGCGCGTCGTCCCAGGGCTGACCGCACGTCGCACACCTCCGTAACTCCCCCGTAGCCCTAAGGGCACGGGAGGCGCCCCCTCCGGCAACATTGCCGTGTTGACGTGATGTTAACCACAGTCGCAAGGTGACGTCAGCACCTCGCTCGTCACAACCGTCGGGAGATGGCCGAACCCCGCCTCCCCGGAGCGGGTGGGCGGGGTCCGTCGGCCGTGCGGTTCTACGCCCTTTCGGGCGCGGGGTCAGCGGGTCGCGCGGTTGACCGCGGAGACGACCGCCTTCAGCGAGGCCCGCGTGGTGTTGGCGTCGATGCCGATGCCCCACAGGACCTTTCCGTCGATCGCGCACTCGATGTACGAGGCGGCCTGGGCGCTCGCGCCCTCGCTCATCGTGTGCTCGGTGTAGTCCAGCAGACGGGCGTCGATGCCGATGGCCTGCAGCGCTTCGAAGAACGCGGAGATCGGACCGTTGCCGGTACCGGTCAGCACGGTGTCCGTGCCGTCCACGGTCGCGTCGACGGTGATCGTGTCCCGGCCGTCGGAACCGGTCGTGGTCTGACCGGAGCGGATCTGTACGCGCCCCCAGGCGTTCTCGGGGTTGGGCAGGTACTCGTCCTGGAACGTGGACCAGATCTGTGTCGGCGTGACCTCGCCGCCCTCGGCATCGGTCTTGGCCTGAATGATCCGGGAGAACTCGATCTGCATCCGGCGCGGCAGGTCCAGCTTGTGGTCGTTCTTCAGGACGTAGGCGATTCCGCCCTTGCCCGACTGGGAGTTGACCCGGATGACCGCCTCGTACGAGCGGCCGACGTCCTTCGGGTCGATCGGCAGGTACGGCACCGCCCACTCGATGTCGTCGACGGTCTTGCCCTGGGCGGCCGCGTCGGCCTCCATGGCGTCGAAGCCCTTCTTGATGGCGTCCTGGTGGGAGCCGGAGAAGGCGGTGTAGACCAGGTCGCCCGCGTAGGGGTGGCGCGGGTGGACCTCCATCTGGTTGCAGTACTCGCTGGTGCGACGGATCTCGTCGATCTGCGAGAAGTCGATCTGCGGGTCGACACCCTGCGAGAACAGGTTCATGCCCAGCGTCACCAGGTCGACGTTTCCGGTGCGCTCGCCCTGGCCGAACAGGCAGCCTTCGATCCGGTCCGCACCGGCCATGATCGCCAGCTCGGCGGCGGCGACGGCGGTACCGCGGTCGTTGTGCGGGTGGACCGACAGGCAGACGTGCTCGCGGCGCGACAGGTTGCGCGACATCCACTCGAAGCGGTCCGCGTGCGTGGACGGTGTCGATCGCTCCACGGTGGCGGGCAGGTTCAGGATGATCTCGCGGCCCTCCTCGGGCTGCCAGACGTCACAGACGGCCTCGCAGACCTCCAGGGCGAAGTCCAGCTCGGTGTCGGTGAAGATCTCCGGGCTGTACTGGTAGCCGAAGATCGTCTCGTCGCCGAGGATCTTCTCCGCGTACTCCATGACCAGTCGGGTGCCGTCCACCGCGATCTGCTTGACCTGCTCCTTCGAACCGCGGAAGACCACGCGGCGGAAGGTGGGAGCAGTGGCGTTGTACAGGTGCACCGTGGCGCGGTGGGCGCCGCGCAGCGACTCGACGGTCCGCTCGATCAGCTCCTCGCGGGCCTGGGTCAGGACGGAGATCGTCACGTCCTCGGGGATCGCGCCCTCTTCGATGATGGACCGCACGAACGCGAAGTCGGTCTCACCCGAGGACGGGAAGCCGACCTCGATCTCCTTGTACCCCATGCGTACGAGCAGGTCGAACATCTCGCGCTTGCGGGCCGGCGACATCGGGTCGATCAGTGCCTGGTTGCCGTCACGCAGATCGGTGGACAGCCAGCGGGGCGCCACGGTGATCCGGTTGTCCGGCCAGGTGCGGTCGGGGATCTCGACGGCCTCGTACCGGCCGTACTTGTGGACCGGCATCCCGGACGGCTTCTGCAGCTGAGTGGCGTTGGTGATCGGCGTGGGCCGGCCGACGGCGTTCTCGACGGGGGTCTGAGCGGGATTCGCGGCGGTCATGACGTACGGCTCCTCGGGGGCCAGCGGTGGGACGGCCGACTGTGTCGCTGCAACACCAGACTCCGCGGGGAGGGGGTCGGCCTACGACTACAGGCCCTCGCCGCGGCAGCTAAGAAGAAGCAGCCCGAAACGCATGATGCGACGAGACTAACCGAGAGGCGCCTGAGACGTCGGTCGTGTATCAGTATGCGGGACCGGACCTCGGTAACGGGTAAACAGTGATCGATCACTCCATTTGTTCAATCCTGATGGCAAACAGTGACACGGCGATGACACGGTGCCACAGTCGAACTCATGCAGCCTCGACCTCAGCACGGGTTCCAGCCCGTCTTCTGCACGATCGTGCCGCCCCACGTACTCGACAAGCTGTCACAAGCCGACGACCCCGATCTGGCCGGTCCGGCCCGGCGCACCCTGGAGGGCGACGCCGCCCGGCGCACCCGCCGCCAGATGGCCACCCTCGTCACCCCCACACCCGGCCCCGCGACGACGGACCAGCTGTCCGACAAGCCTGAGCGCACGCTCTACGACTGCCGCCACGGCACGCAGCTGCCGGGCTTCAAGGTCCGCGGCGAGGGTGAGGAGCCGACGAGGGACGCGAGCGTCAACCGTGCGTTCGCGGGACTCGGCGCCACCTTCGAACTGCTGCTCACGGCGTACGGCCGCCATTCGATCGACGGCAACGGCCTGCCGCTGATCGGCTCCGTCCACTACGACGAGAAGTACAACAACGCCTTCTTCGACGGCGAGCAGATGGTCTTCGGCGACGGGGACGGGGAGATCTTCCTCGACTTCACCGTCGCCATCGATGTGATCGCCCACGAACTGACGCACGGACTGACCCAGCACACGGCCAACCTGAGCTATTTCGGCCAGTCCGGCGCACTCAACGAGTCCATGTCGGACGTCTTCGGTTCCCTGGTGAAGCAGTACTCACTGGGCCAGACCGCCGACCAGGCGGACTGGCTGATCGGCGCGGGTCTGCTGGCCCCACGGGTGCAGGGTGAGGCGCTGCGGTCGATGAAGGCGCCCGGCACGGCGTACGACGACGATGTGCTCGGCAAGGACCCGCAGCCCGCGTCGATGGAGGACTACATCCACACCACCGAGGACAATGGCGGTGTACACCTCAACTCGGGCATCCCGAACCGCGCCTTCTGTCTGTTGGCCACGGCACTCGGCGGCAACGCGTGGGAGCGGGCGGGACAGCTCTGGTTCGACGTCCTCACGGGCCGCCGCCTGGCCGCGGACGCGGAGTTCACGGACTTCGCCCGCCTGACGGTCGAAGCGGCGAGGGACCGCTTCGGCGAGGGCGACGAGTTGGAGGCGGTACGGAAGGCATGGTCGGAGGTGGGCGTGCCGTCCGCGTAGGCCCGGTCACGGTTCCTGTCCTCGATCGCCGGAACTCGGCCGGAAACAGGTCTCTCCGGCGATTGAGGAGCGGAGTCCGGGGCAGAGCCCGGGAAACAACGCGAGAGGAGTCGAACCATGCGGATCCAGGTCACCCGCACCGGCGGCTTCACCGGCATCGCCCGCCACCGCGAGATCGACACCTCGGGCCTCACCGACGCAGCGGAGTGGGAAGCCCTGGCCGAATCCGCGCTCGCGGCGGGCCACGGCACCCCACCGTCCGGGGTGCCCGACGGCTTCCGGTACCGGATCACGGTCGACGACCGCACCACGCACTGCGCGGATCCGCACCTGACCGACGCCCAGCGCGCACTGATCTCACGCGTCCTCAAGGAGGGCGCGTGAGATCGACGCGCGGCTGACCCGGCCGCCGGACCCCGCCGACGCTCAGAACCCCAGCTTGCGCAGCTGCTTCGGATCGCGCTGCCAGTCCTTGGCGACCTTCACATGCAGGTCCAGGAAGACCGGCGTGCCGAGCAGCGCCTCGATGTGCTTGCGCGACTTCGTGCCGACCTCTTTCAGCCGCTTGCCCTTCGGGCCGATGATGATGCCCTTCTGGCTGGGCCGCTCGATGTACACGTTCGCGTGGATGTCGAGCAGCGGCTTGTCCGCGGGCCGGTCCTCGCGCGGCAGCATCTCCTCGACGACGACCGCGATCGAGTGCGGCAGCTCGTCGCGCACGCCTTCGAGCGCGGCCTCCCGGATCAGCTCCGCGACCATCACCATCTCGGGCTCGTCGGTGAGGTCGCCCTCCGGGTAGAGCGGCGGGCTCTCGGGGAGCAGCGGCGCGATCAGGTCGGCGAGAAGGCCGACCTGGCTGTCCTTCACCGCGGAGACCGGAATGATCTCTGCCCATTCAAGGCCGAGCTCCTCGCCGAGACGGGAGACGGCGATCAGCTGTTCGGCGAGCTGCTTGGAATCGACCAGGTCGGTCTTGGTGATGATCGCGATCTTCGGGGTCTTCTTGATGCCCGCGAGTTCCTTGGCGATGAACTTGTCGCCGGGGCCGAGCTTCTGGTCGGCGGGCAGGCAGAAACCGATGACGTCGACCTCGGCCCAGGTGGTCCGCACGACGTCGTTCAGCCGCTCGCCGAGCAGCGTGCGCGGCTTGTGGAGGCCGGGGGTGTCGACCAGGATCAGCTGTGCGTCCTCGCGGTGCACGATGCCGCGAACCGTGTGGCGGGTCGTCTGGGGCCGGTTGGAGGTGATCGCCACCTTCTGGCCGACCAGAGCGTTCGTAAGGGTGGACTTGCCCGCATTGGGGCGGCCCACGAAGCAGGCGAAGCCGGCCCGGTGGGGGGCGTTGTTCTCAGCCTGCTGCGCAGCAGCTTCTGGGTTCGGTCGAGCGCTCATGGCGCCCATTGTCCCCGATCCCGGCGGCCCCGCCGCACAGCGGGCGGCCTGCTGTCGTCTCAGGCCCTACGGATGCGGCTCCGCCGGGCCCGTATCCACACCCCCGTACCGCCGCCGACGATCACCAGCAGGACCGCGGCCATCAACCAGGGCAGTGCGACGTACCGGGCGGCGGCGGACTCGCGGGTGTCGCGGGCGCTCGCGGTCAGTTCGATCTCGCCCCATTCCAGCTGGGGCGCGTCGGCCCACTGCTCGCTCAGCCTGACCTCCTGCCGGGGCAGCAGCTCGGACGGGATCCTCTTCAGGTCGCGGGCGAGCAGGGTGCGGCCGAAGAGCCCCTGGGCCTTGAGGGCGACCTTGGGATTGAGGGTGACGTTCCCGCGGTTGTGGAGGGTGTACGAGATGACGGCCCGGCTCTTTCCGGTGCCCGGGACGAGCGGCTGGGTGTGTTCGACGGTGACGTCGTCGACGGACAGCGCGGGCATCGTCGGTCCGTTGACCCGGAGATAGATCCGGGCGCCGACCGCTTTGCGGATGCCTACGGCGACGGCTCCCCGGTCGGCGGGGTCGATGCGTTCGTCGAGAGCGACGAGGGCGCCCGGGTGGTCGCCGGGCTCGGCGGTCTCCGGGAGGGTGACGGTGACCGGCACGGTGACGGAGCCGTGCGGTTTCACGGTGACCTTGTCGCGGCCGGTCCTCGCCCAGGCGCCGATGGAACGCTGCTTCTCGTCCGGGGAGCGGACGGCGAACCCGCCGTCGCGTTCGGTGTTGTAGGCGTCGGCGGCATACAGCCGGAAGGTCAGCGGCTCGGCGGTCTTGTTGGTGACGGTGACCTTGTCGGTGAGGGTGGCACCGGGGTCGGCGGAGAGATAGAAGTACGGGCGCTGCCCGTACTTCGTGGTGGCCGGGTAGACGGACCAGCTGCCGTTGTCGGCGGCATGGCCCGCGGGTGCGCCGAACAGCAGCAGGACGGCGGCCAGGAGGAGTACGTACAGCCTGCGCACGGTGCGGAACCCCCAGGGTGCTCGGTACGGACGGGGTGGGCCGGCCGGGTTCACCGCCCGGCCCACCGGTCGGTCGGGGACCGACGCTCAGGTGAGGGTGAGCGTCAGCACGCCGGAGTACGTGCCGGTCGCGGTGTACGCCGGTACGTCCAGGGCGAGCCGGGCGTCGACGGTGAACTCACCGCCGGTGAAGGCCCCGTTCGGGGTGGATGCCAGGGTGGCGCCGGCACTGCCGACCGAACCCTCGGACCCTGCGGCGCAGGTGCTCGGGCTCCCGGGCTTCGTCCCGCAGACCGGGGTCCAGCTGAGCGCGGAGGCGCCGATCGTCGCACCGCCGGGGCCGCTGAAGTCGGTGACCTTGCCGGTCAGGGACCAGCCCGCGGGACCACCGCGGAAGTCCTGGACCGTCACCGTCTGCAGGGAGCCGCGGGAGGCGCCGCCCGTGCCGAAGTCGACCGCCGACATCTCGACGGTGTCGCCGGCCTGGGTCATGGACAGGGTGCCCGCCCTGACGGACGAGGTGAGTCGCTGGCTGTCGCCGGGGATCTCCCCGCCGCCACCGGTGACGGTGTACGCCTGCGGACCCGCGCCCTTGTCGGCGTCCCAGCCGGAGCCCTCGTACGCGACGATGCCGGTGGTCGCCGGATCGTTGACGGTGAGCTGTCCGGTGAAACCGCCGTGGCTGTCGGCCGTCACCGTGGCCGTGTCCGCGGTCTGGGTGCCACCGGCCCGGCCCGCCAGGGTGACGTTCGCGCCCGCGGTGAACTTCGCTCCGGTCACGGTGACCGGGTCGCCCGCCTTGCCGGAGGCCGTACCGAGCTGGATGGCACGCTCGTTGACCTGGCCGCCGCCGTTCGTCGCGACGACCGTCTGGGAGACGGGGGCGGGCGGGTTCGTCACCGTGCAGGGGGTGTCCAGCTCCATGATGTAGCTGGTGTGGATGTTGTAGTCGCCCGGCGAGAGCGTGATCTCCCCCGGTGCGGTGACCGTGAAGGCGCCCGTCATGGAGAAGGACGGGAAGTTGCCCTTGCCGGGTACGGGGTCGTTCTTCTTGGGACCGGCGACGGTGACGCTGCCGCTCTGGGCGCCGCCGACGGTGACCTTGCCGGTCGGCGTCATGATGTCGGCGGGCAGGGCCAGATCGACCGGGTTGCTCGCGGCCGGCTTGACCACGGTGTACGTGACGTTGACCGTGTCGCCCACCTTCGGGGCGGCGTTGTCGACGCTGATCTGCGCCGTCGTCGTCCCGTCGATCGGCGGGATGCCCGCGATGGCCGGCGGGATGCAGTGCGTGGGGAAGTCCACCGCGACGGAGGCCGTCGCCAGGGCCTGCGCGGGGCCTGCGAGTGCTCCTCCCCCGGTGACGACGAGCGCGGTGACACCGAGCGCGGCGGCCCAGCGGCGCCTGCGGTCCGGGTGTCTTCGGGCGGCGGATCTTCGAATGGTCGGATGCGTGGTCGGACGCATGGAACCCCCTCCTGCGGGACGCGGCGCAGCAGCTCTGCTGCGCCGGCAGGGGGCCATTGATGACTCCGGTCGAAAAGAAGTCAATGGCAGCGAAATGCCCCGACTGATGGGCCATCAGATGCTGTCAAGATCCCTGCTCCCAGGGATCCTGACGACATCCGAGGTCAGCCGGCCGTCACACTGACCCGCACCGCGCCGTCCGGTCCGGCCAGCAGGACCGGGGTCTGCGGCCCGCCCAGGTCCCGTACCGCCGCGCGGTCCGCGTCCGACGGGGTCTCCGCCTCGGAGACGATCGCGGCCGCCTCCAGAGAAGTGGCGCCGCTGGCCACCGCCATCGCGACGGCGGTCTGCAGGGCGCTCAGCTTCAGCGACTCCAGCTGTACGGTGCCCGCGACATACGTACGTCCGGTCTCGTCCCGTACGGCCGCGCCCTCCGGCACACCGTTGCGGGCGCGGGCGCTGCGCGCCAGCGTGACGATCTTGCGGTCCTCGGGGCCGAGGTCGGTGCTCTCAGTCATGTGCCGAGCATACGAAGCGGACAGCGGGGAACCGCACGCGCCCGCTGCTGGGAGTGCCGGTGACCACACAGGGGTGACCACACAGGGCGAACCGTTCGGGGGCGTGCGGACGGTGGCCGCGGCGATCCCGGTCGCGGCAGGGGTGGCGGCGGCGGCAGGCCTCCGCCACACGTGACGGGCCACAGCCGGCCCCCGTGGCGGTGGAGGAGCGGGCCCGGGGCGGCGCCCGGGCCCGCTCTACCCCCGGTCCAGCCGCAGCCGCTCCGCCCGCGGCAACCCCGCCACCACCAAGTCGTACGAGTCCTCGATCAGCTCCCGCAGCAGGCGCCCCGGCACCCCCGACACCGTCACCGTGTTCCAGTGCCGCTTGTTCATGTGCCAACCCGGGACGATCGCCGCGTGCTTCTCCCGCAGCCGCACCGCATCATCCGGATCGCACTTCAGATTGACCGTGAGCGGCCGTGCGTCCAGCGTGCTGAGCGCAAACATCTTGCCGAGCACCTTGAACACCGAGGTCTCCGGTCCGAACGGAAACTCCTCGACGCTCGCGTTGAACTCCAGGCAGAACGCCCTCAACTCCTGTGGGGTCATTCCGATGCTGCCTCGTCCGGCACGACCGGCTCCACCAGCACCGTGACGATCTTGTTCCGGCGCCCCGCCGGGGACTCCGCGGTCAGCCGGAGCCGACGCCCGTCGGGAAGATCGACGACCGCGGAAGCCCCGGCGATCGGCACCCGGCCGAGTGCCTTCGCCAGGAGCCCACCGACCGTCTCCACGTCCTCGTCGTCGAACGCGTCGACCCCGAACAGCTCGCCCAGGTCGCCGATGTCGAGCCGGGCGGTCACCCGGAAGCAGCCGTTCTCCAGGTCCTGGACGGGCGGGAGCTCACGGTCGTACTCGTCGGTGATCTCACCGACGATCTCCTCCAGGATGTCCTCGATCGTGACGATGCCCGCCGTGCCGCCGTACTCGTCGATGACGACGGCGACGTGGCTGCGGTCCTGCTGCATCTCGCGCAACAGATCACCGGCGTTCTTGGTGTCCGGCACGAACGCCGCAGGTCGCATCGCCGTGGAGACCGGATCGGCCTCCGACTCCCGGTTGATGTGCGTCTTGCGGACCAGGTCCTTGAGGTAGACGATCCCGACGATGTCGTCCTCGTTCTCCCCGGTGACCGGGATCCGGGAGAACCCGGAGCGCAGGGCCAGGGTCAGCGCCTGCCGGACCGTCTTGTACCGCTCGATGCAGACCAGGTCCGTCCGCGGCACCATCACCTCGCGCACCAGCGTGTCGCCGAGCTCGAAGACGGAGTGCACCATGCGCCGCTCCTCGTCCTCGATCAGCGACTCCTGCTCGGCGAGGTCGACCATCGCCCGCAGTTCCGCCTCGCTGGCGAACGGGCCCTTGCGGAACCCCTTGCCGGGGGTGAGCGCGTTGCCGAGGAGGATCAGCAGCTGGGGGATCGGGCCCATGATCCTGGCGAGCGGCAGCAGCACGTACGCCGCCGCCGTCGCCGTGTTCAGCGGGTGTTGCCGCCCGATGGTGCGCGGCGAGACGCCGATGGCGACGTACGACACGAGGACCATCACGCCCATCGCGACGGCCAGCGCCTCCCAGGTCTCCGGGAACTCCTTCAGGCACGCGTACGTGACGAGCACACCGGCCGACATCTCGCAGGCGACCCGCACGAGCAGGGCGACATTGAGATAGCGGGTCGGATCGGCCGCGACCTGTTCCAGCTTGTCGCTGCCGCGCCGCCCGGAGCGCACCGCCTCGGCCGCCCGGAAGCTCGACGTGCGGGCGATGCCCGCCTCGGCGCAGGCCGCCAGCCAGCCGAACACGACCAGCAGGACGGCACCCAGGACGAGGGGGACGCTCACGAGACGGTGGGGGCGGGCGACGGACCGGTCAGGCCGCGCTCGGCACGCCAGCCGTCCACGATCGCTGCCTGGAGACCGAACATCTCGGCCTTCTCGTCCGGCTCCTCATGGTCGTACCCCAGCAGATGCAGCACCCCGTGGACGGTGAGGAGCTGGAGCTCCTCGTCCATGGAGTGCCGGGTCTCCGCGTCCTCACCCTGCTTCTTCGCGACCTCCGGGCACAGCACGATGTCCCCGAGGAGCCCCTGCGGGGGCTCCTCGTCGTCCTTCGCCGGCGGACGCAGTTCGTCCATCGGGAAGGACATGACATCCGTCGGACCCGGCAGGTCCATCCACTGGATGTGGAGCTGCTCCATGGCGTCGGTGTCCACCACGATCACCGAGAGTTCGGAGAGCGGGTGGATCCGCATCCGTGCGAGCGCATAGCGGGCGATGTCGAGGATCGCCTGCTCGTCGACCTCGGTTCCGGACTCGTTGTTGACGTCGATCGACATGGTGCGCTGCGACTACTTCCCGTTGTGGCTGTCTCGGTTGTCGTACTTCTCGTACGCGTCGACGATACGGCCGACCAGCTTGTGCCGGACGACATCCTGGGAGGTAAGCCGGGAGAAGTACACGTCCTCGACCCGGTCCAGGATCTCCTGGACCTGACGCAGACCGCTCTTGGTCCCGTTCGGCAGGTCGACCTGGGTCACGTCACCGGTGACGACGATCTTCGAGTCGAAGCCGAGCCGGGTCAGGAACATCTTCATCTGCTCGGCGCTGGTGTTCTGCGCCTCGTCGAGAATGATGAACGCGTCGTTGAGCGTTCGTCCGCGCATGTACGCCAGCGGCGCCACCTCGATCGTGCCCGCCGCCATCAGCCGCGGGATCGAGTCGGGGTCGAGCATGTCGTGCAGCGCGTCGTAGAGCGGGCGCAGATACGGGTCGATCTTGTCGAAGAGCGTGCCGGGCAGGAACCCGAGCCGCTCCCCCGCCTCGACGGCGGGCCTGGTCAGAATGATCCGGCTGACCTGCTTGGACTGCAGTGCCTGGACCGCCTTCGCCATGGCGAGATAGGTCTTGCCGGTACCGGCGGGTCCGATGCCGAAGACGATCGTGTGCTTGTCGATGGCGTCGACGTAGCGCTTCTGGTTGAGCGTCTTGGGGCGGATCGTGCGACCGCGATTGGAGAGAATGTTCTGGGTGAGCACCTCTGCGGGTGTCTCGCCCTGCGGCTCCCCCTGCCCGTTGCCGCTCGCCCGGAGCATGGCGATCGAGCGTTCCACTGCGTCCTCCGTCATCGGCTGCCCGGTGCGGAGCACGAGCATCATCTCGTCGAACAAGCGCTGAATCAGGGCGACATCAGCTGCGTCACCCGTGGCTCGGATTTCGTTGCCCCGGACATGAATATCGGCCGCCGGGAACGCCGTTTCGATCACGCGCAGCAGCGAGTCGCCCGATCCCAGGAGCATCACCATGGGGTGTGCGGCCGGAATCATGATCTGGGCACGCGCCTGCGGCTGTGTGGGTGTCTGAGTCATGGGCCGGCCCTCGGGCCTGCACATACCTCCCGTTGCAGGGTTCTCGCCGCTCGACAACCTCTGGACTTCCAAGCCTACGACTCCGCACGGACAACACCGAGGGCTTTTTCGCACACGATGCGAACACCCGTGCCCGCCTCACGCGAAGTGGCGGAAGCCGATGGTCGGTACGGCCCGGCGCAGCGGCCACGGCCGGGCGGCGGCAGGAAGCAGATGCTCCAGGAACGCGTACCGCTGGAGGGCCGCCGGATCCTGCCCGTCGCAGGTGCGGACCCGCTGCCACCAGGCGGCGATCTCCGCCCAGCCCGGCGCCGACAGGGACCCGCCGAACTCCTGGACGGAGAGCGCCGCGGTCAGTCCCGCGAAGGCCAGCCGATCGGCCAGCGGCCAGTCCGCCAGGGTGCCGGTGACGAATCCGGCGACGAAGACATCGCCCGCGCCCGTCGGGTCGAGGGCCTCGACCTCGATAGCGGGCACCTCGGCGGTGACACCGGTCTCCGCGTCCACCGCGTAGGCGCCCTCCGCGCCCAGCGTGACGACGGCGAGCGGCACCCGTTCGGCGAGGGCACGGGCTGCGGCACGGGGGCAGTCGGTACGGGTGTAGCGCATCGCCTCCTCCGCGTTGGGCAGGAACGCCTGGCAGTACTGCAGGTCGGGAAGCGCGTCCAGGTCCCAGCGGCCGGTCTCGTCCCAGCCGACGTCGGCGAAGATCCGGGCGCCGTGCCGGGCCGCGACGGCGACCCAAGGCTCGCTGCGGCCGGGGGTCAGCGAGGCGATGGCGGCGCGGGCGCGCGGCGGGCAGCGCGGGAAGGCCCGGTCCGCGTGCGAGGGGGTGACGGGCGGCGGGGCCTCGTGTCCGTGCGAGACCATCGTCCGCTCGCCCTCGTACGCCATGGAGACGGTCACCGGCGAGTGCCAGCCGGGGACGGTGTGCGACATCGAGAGGTCGATGCCCTCGCCCTGTTCGAGGGCGTCCCAGCAGTACTCCCCGTAGTGGTCGTCGCCGAACGCGGCGGCGAGCGAGGTGTGCAGTCCGAGCCGGGCCAGTGCGGTGGCCATGTTGGCGACGCCGCCGGGGCTCGAGCCCATGCCGCGGGCCCAGGACTCGGTGCCGCGGACCGGGGCGCTGTCCAGCCCGGTGAAGACGATGTCGAGGAAGACCGTGCCGGTGAGGAACACGTCGCAGTCCGGGTCCTGCGGGGCACGCAGCCCGTCCAGTGGGTCGATGCCTGGATTGTCCGTACTCACCTTGCACTCCCCGGTCGTGGCAGATCCGGCCAGTGTGCCCGATTCACCCCTGCATCCGGGGCGGGTCCGCGTCGTCGCGCCGGACGGGCGCGAGCGGGACCGGTGCCCGACGCGCCCCGGGTCCGCGCACACCCACACTGACCTGCGTAAACATGCGCTGTTACCCGCCCCGCATGGAGGCAAACACAAATGTGACCCAGATCACTCAGGGGCGCCTTTCGGTCGACTGTGCGCACTTGATACAAATTGGCCCGCGCGCACCGTCGCCGATCGACACCGACGGGTGCCACATCCCCCCGCTGTACCTCCCCCGCCTTCCCTGCCTCCTTCGGCATGTCTTCAGGAACGCCCATGTCCCCGCGCCCTCGCGCCGCGTGGCCCCTGGTCGCCGTGTTCACCGCCGGTTACCTCGCCGCATATCTGCTCCCCACCATCGTCGGCCGGCTCTCCACCCATCTGGGCCTCAGCGCGGCCCAGGCGGGTCTGGTCGGCAGCGCACTCCTGCTGAGTTCGGCCACCGCCGGATTCACGCTGGCGGGCCGGGTCGAGCGGTACGGGTCGCAGAGACCTGCACGGGCCGGGCTGGCCCTGGCCGTGGTGGGCTACGGCTGCGCCGCGCTGGCCGGTTCCGTGCCCCTCGTGGTCATGGGCGCGGTGATCGGCGGGCTCGGCTCGGGTACGGCGACGGCAGTGGCCGCGGCCGGTATCGCCGCACAGCGCGATCCGCACCGGACCTCGTCCCTGGGCCTGCTGAGCGTCTCCGCGACCGCGGGCGCCCTCTACCTGACGATCCCTCACCTGGGTGGTGGTCATCGGCTGCCGTTCGCCTCGATCGCCCTGGTCGCCCTGCTCGTCTGGCCCGCCACCGCGCGGCTCGGCGGCTCGGCGCCCACCGGTTCGACGGCGCCGGTGAGCGGCCGGCTGCCGCACCGCCGCTCCGGTCTGGTGCTGGCGGGCGGCATGCTCGTCTGGTCGATGGCGCAGAACGCCCTGTGGGGGGTCAGCAGCCGGATCGGCGTGTCCCAGGCCGGGCTCTCGGAGGTCACCATCGGCGCGGTGTTCGCCGCCGCGCTCGGCGCCGGCCTGCTCGGCGTGATGGGCGCCGGAGTGCTGGGCGCCAGACTCGGCCGGGCCGTCCCGATCGGTCTCGGCACCGTGATCATCGCGGGGAGCATCGTGCTCAGCTCGTCGGCCGCCGGACTCGGCTCGTTCGCCACCGGCGAGATCACGTGGAACACCGTCTACCCGGTGGTCCTGTCGTATCTGATCGGTCTGGCCGCGTCCCTGGACGTACGGGGCCGCTGGGCGGTCCTCGCGGGCTCCGCGTCGTCCGTCGGCGTGGCCTGCGGCCCGGTCCTCGGCAGTGTGCTGTCCGAGACGGCCGGCTACCCGGTGATGGGCCTGGTCCTGGGCGCCGTGACCCTGTTGGTCGCCGCCCCGGTCACGGCCGTCGCGCTGCACACCGGCGGCCGTCCGCTGGTGCCCGGCTCCGTCCGCCGCCGGGGTGGCGCCCCCGCGGCGCTGCTCGCCGCGACCACCGGCACGCTGTCCGGCGCGGTGCCCAGGATGGGCGCCCCGGAACAGGCCGTCACGGAGATCAGCATGCCCGCGCTGCGCCGCAGGCGCCTCGGCAGGAACGCGTTCCGGACGGCCGGTCCGTCGGGCGCGGACGGTCAGAGCCTGCCGGGTGACCTCTGATCGAAGGTCACCCGGCAGGCTGTCAGTCGAACGCGTACGCCTCGACCTCCGACAGGTAGCGCGACCTGCGCTCCTCGTCGTGGTCGAGGAAGGCCGCCTCGAAGGAGTTCCGGGCCAGCGTGCGCAGCTGCTCACGCTCCAGTCCGAGCGCCTCGTGGACGGCATGGAAGGTGTCTCCGACGTATCCGCCGAAGTACGCGGGATCGTCGGAGTTCACCGTGCAGAGCAGTCCGGCGTCCAGCATCGCCCGCAGCGGGTGCTGCTCCAGGGTGTCGACGGCGCGCAGCCGTACGTTGGACAGCGGGCAGAGGGTGAGCGGCACCCGGTCGGCTACGAGCCGCTTCACCAGGTCAGGGTCCTCCAGACAGCGCAGCCCGTGGTCGATGCGCTCGACCCCGAGGACGTCGAGCGCCTCCCGGATGTACTCCGGCGGCCCCTCCTCCCCGGCGTGTGCGACCTTCCGCAGCCCGAGCGCCCCGGCCGCCTCGTACACCTCACGGAACTTCGCGGGCGGATGCCCGACCTCCGCCGAGTCCAGGCCGACGGCGCTGATCCGGTGCAGGTACGGCTTCGCGGCGTCGAGGGTCTCCAGGGCCGATTCGGCGGACTGGTCGCGCAGGAAGCACATGATCAGCTGGGTGGAGATGCCATGGGTCTCCTCGCTGCGGTCGAGCGCCCGGCCGAGTCCTTCGACGACGGTGCCGATCGGGACGCCTCGGGCGGTGTGCGCCTGCGGGTCGAAGAAGATCTCCGCGTGGCGGACGCCCTGGGCGGCCGCGCGGGTGAGGTAGGCGTCGGCGAGCTGCTCGAAGTCCTCCTCGGTGCGCAGGACGGCCATCAGCGCGTAATAGAGGTCCAGGAAGGACTGCAGATCGTCGAAGAGATAGGCGGTGCGCAGCTCTTCGGTGTTCGCGTACGGCAGCTCCACGCCATTGCGCTCGGCGAGGGCGAAGGCCAGCTCGGGTTCGAGGGTCCCTTCGATGTGGAGGTGGAGTTCTGCCTTGGGGAGATGCACGGGTTGCTCGCTCACTCTTGCTGCTGGTTACTGCTGTTGTTGATGTCGGCTCGGGACGGGAACGCTGATCAGGTCCTGGGCGATGGTCAGTTCGCCCTCGAACCCGGCGGCGCGGGCCTGCGCGGCGAAGACATCCGGATCCCCGTATCGCTGCGAGAAGTGCGTCAGCACGAGATGCCGTACGCCCGCCTCCCGGGCCACCCGGGCCGCCTGTCCGGCGGTGAGATGGCCGTGGTCGGTGGCGAGCCGTGCGTCCTCGTCGAGGAAGGTCGACTCGATGACCAGCAGGTCGCACCCCTCGGCGAGCGTGTACACGCCGTCGCAGAGCCTCGTGTCCATGATGAACGCGAAGCGCTGTCCGCGCCTGCGCTCGGAGACATCGTCGAGGCCGACGCCGCCCAGCGAGCCCTCGCGCTGGATCCGTCCGACGTCCGGCCCGCTGATCCCGTGCTCGGCGAGCCGGTCGGGCAGCATGCGCCGCCGGTCGGGCTCGACGAGGCGGTAGCCGTACGACTCGACGGGGTGGGAGAGCCGGTGGGCGTGCAGGGTGTACGCGGCGGTCTCGACGAGCACCCCGTCGGCCGCGACCGGGGCTTCGGTCAGCTCGACGGACTCGCGGTAGGCGGTCGCGTACCGCAGCCGCTCGAAGTACTGCTGCCCGCTCGCCGGGTAGTGCGCGCTCACGGGGTGCGGGACCTGGTCGAGATTGATGCGCTGGATCACCCCGGCGAGGCCGAGGGAGTGGTCACCGTGGAAGTGCGTGACGCAGATCCGGTTGATGTCGTGCGCTGCGACACCGGCGCGCAGCATCTGGCGCTGGGTGCCCTCGCCGGGGTCGAAGAGGATGCCTTCGCCGTCCCAGCGCAGCAGATAGCCGTTGTGGTTGCGGTGCCGGGTGGGAACCTGGCTGGCGGTGCCGAGGACGACGAGTTCGCGTACGGACATGAGTGCGGCGGCCTGCGATTCGGGTGGTTCGGCGTTATCCGGGCGGCCACTGCATTCCGCGGCCGCCCAGGACGTGGGCGTGCGCGTGGAAGACGGTCTGCCCGGCACCGGCGCCGGTGTTGAAGACGACCCGGTAACCGGTGTCGGTGATCTTTTCGTCGGCGGCGACGTGTCCGGCCTCGCGCAGTATGTCGGCGGCGATCTGCGGCTCGACGGCGGCGAGGGTGGCGGCGTCGCGGTGGTGGACGCGGGGGATGACGAGGATGTGGGTGGGGGCCTGGGGGTTGATGTCGCGGAAGGCGACGGTCGTCTCGGTCTCGCGGACGATGGTTGCCGGGACGTCTCCCGAGACGATCTTGCAGAACAGGCAGTCGGGCTGCGGTTCTCCCGCCATGGCCGGGCTCCTCGGTCGCGTGGTTGATCCGTACACGGGCATGCTATCGGGCGCGGTTGCCCCGTTCCCGAAGCCGGGGGCGGAGCCCAGGTCCCGGGAACGGGCGGACAGCGGGACGAGGGCCTTTCCCCGGATCGGGCCGGATCCGGGGAAAGGCCCCGGCCCCCTACCCCGGCAGACCCGGTGCCGTCTTCGCCGGGCTTTCCGCGAGCCCCTCCAGTGCGATCCGGATCGCCGCGTCCAGCTGCGGATCCCGCCCCGCCGCATGGTCCTGCGGCGCCATCACGACCTCCACGTCCGGGTCCACCCCGTGGTTCTCCACACCCCAGCCGTACCCCTCCAGCCAGAACGCGTACTTGGGCTGCGTGACCAGCGTGCCGTCGACCAGCCGGTACCGGCTGTCGATGCCCACCACGCCGCCCCACGTCCGCGTACCGACCACCGGCCCGATCCCGAGCGCCTTGATCGCCGCGTTCACGATGTCGCCGTCCGAGCCGGAGAATTCGTTCGCCACGGCGACCACCGGACCGCGCGGTGCATCCCCGGGGTAGCTGTACGGCTGCATGCCGCGCGGCAGGTCCCAGCCGACGATGCGGCGGGCCAGCTTCTCCACGACCAGCTGCGACGTGTGACCGCCACGGTTCTCCCGTACGTCCACCACCAGCCCCTCACGGGCCACTTCGACCCGCAGGTCCCGGTGGAGCTGCGCCCAGCCGGAGCCGACCATGTCGGGGACGTGCAGGTAGCCGAGGCGCCCGCCGGAATGCTCGTGCACGTACGCCCGTCGGTCGGCCACCCACGCGTGGTACCGCAGCGGCTCCTCGTCCGCGGTCGGCACGACGACGACGTGACGCAGGTTGCCGCCGTCCGCCGGCGAGACGGTCAGCTCGACCGGCTTGCCCGCCGAGCCGGTGAGCAGCGGCCCGGGCCCGGTCAGGGGGTCGATCGCCTGCCCGTCGACGGCGAGGATCGCGTCCCCGGCGCGGACCGCGACGCCGGGCGCGGCGAGCGGCGAGCGGGCTGCCGGGTCGGACGTCTCGGACGGCAGGATCCGGTCGATGCGCCAATGGCCTTCGTCCGTACGGGAGATGTCGGCCCCGAGCAGCCCCTGCCGGCTCGCGTCGTCGTGCCGGCCGCCCAGCGGCGTCACATACGCGTGCGAGGTGCCGAGCTCCCCCTGCACCTCCCAGAGCAGGTCGACGAGGTCGTCATGGGTGGCGACGCGCGCCAGCACCGGCCGGTAGCGGTCGAGGACGCCGTCCCAGTCGACGCCGCCCATGTCGGGCCGCCAGAAGTTGTCGCGCATGATGCGGCCGGCCTCGTCGTACATCTGGCGCCATTCGGCGGCCGGTTCGACGATCCGGCGGATCCGGGAGAGGTCGACGGCGACGCTGTTGTCGCTGCCGCCGTCGTGGTCGTCGTCGGAGCCCGCCGGGACACGGCTGTCGGCGGGTACGACGCGCAGCTTGCCCCGGGTGTGCAGGACCAGCCGCTTGCCGTCGCCGCTGACGGCGAACCGGCTGACATCGGAGGCGAGTTCGTCGCTGTGCAGCTTCTCCAGGTCGTACCGCTCCAGGACGGTCTCCGGTCCCCGGGAGTCCGGTGTCGCCCCTGCGGTGCCGAGCACGCCCGTCACCGGGTGCCGCAGCCACAGCAGTCCGTCCTTCGCCGCGCGCAGCGAGGAGTAGCGGGCGGCCTCGACGGGCAGCGGCACGATCCGGTCGGCGAGCCCGTCGAGATCGATCCGGGTGACGGGCAGCGCGGTGGGGTTGTACTGCTCTGCGTCGCCGGAGCTCTTCTCCTTCTCCGCCGGGCGGCCGTGGCGCTGCGGCCCGAACGGGGAGGGCGTGGTGGCCGCGAGCGTCAACAGGTGCGGCCGGCAGGCGCCGACGAAGGCCAGGTCGAAGACGTGCGCGTCGTAGACCGGGTCGAAGGCCCGCTCGGAGAGGAAGGCGAGGTGCTTGCCGTCGACGGTGAACGCGGGGGCGTAGTCCCGGAAGCGGAGCGGCGTGGCCTCGGCGACCGACAGATCGGCGAGGTGCGCGAGCTTGAGCTGGCTCAGCGGCTCGGGCCCGGGGTGGGACCAGGCGAGCCATGCCGAGTCGGGCGAGAAGACGAGCCCGGAGGCGTCGCCGTGCTCGCTGCGGTCGACCTCGTGGACCTCGCCGCTCTCCCGCTCGACGATCAGGATCCGGCCGTCGTGCGAGGCGACGGCGAACCGGCTGCCGTCGGCGGCCGCCGCCAGGTCGAGCACCCTGCCCAGCCGGCCGGCGGCCAGTCGGCGCGGTGCGGTGCCCGGAGCGGTTCCGGTGGCGGGTGCGCACTCCAGGGCGTCGTCGCCCTCCGCGTCGGTGACCCAGACGACGTGCTGATCGCCGTCGGCCTGGAAGGTACGGGGCAGTCTGGCCCGTACCCCGGGTTCGACGGCCAGTGCGCGGGCCGGGCCCTCGCGGTGGGTGACCCAGTGGACGGCGCCGCGCGTCCCGACGGCGCTGCCGCGGCCGGTACGGTCCGGGGACGCCGAGTCGAGGTGGCTCCCGGCGTGCACGGAGTGCGGCTGGAGGTCGGCACGCTGTCCGCCGAGGCGGATGTCGAGACGGCGGGGCTCGGCCCCTTCGAGGTCGTCGAGCAGCCACAGCTCACCGGCCGAGGCGTAGCTGACGCGGGTGCCGTCGGTCGTCGCGTGGCGGGCGTAGAAGCCGTCGGCCTCGGTGTGCCGGCGCAGGTCGGAGCCGTCGGGGAGCGAGGAGTAGAGCGCGCCGACGCCTTCGTGGTCGGAGAGGAAGGCGAGACGGTCGCCGACCCACATCGGGCATTCGATGTTGCCGTCGAGGCCCTCGTGGATGCGCACGAAGTCCGCGACGCCGTCCGGCCCCTGGCCTTCCCCGGGTGCCTGCGCGAGCCACAGCTTGCCCGCCGTGCCGCCCCGGTAACGCTTCCAGGTGGCGGCCTCGCGCCCCATGGTGGCGGAGAGCAGCAAAACCCGTCCGCCCGGCCCGTACGCGAGGGAGCCGACCGGTCCGTACGGCAGGGTCCGCGCGGGCCCGCCGTCGACCGGGACGGCCCGGGCCCAGCTGCGGCGGAGCGACACCTGCCCCTGGGTGCTGGTGACCAGGACGTCGCCCTCGGGGGTCCAGCCGCGTACGGCGGTCCGCGCGTCGCCCCAGTAGGTCAGCCGCTTCGAAGGGCCTCCGTCGACGGGGGCGAGGTGCACCTCGGGGGCACCGTCCCGGGTGGATGTCCAGGCGACGTGGGTGCCGTCGGGCGATATGTGCGGTTGGCGGACGGGCCGGTTGTCGGCGCTGACCCGCCAGGCCCGGCCACCGTCGAGCGGCGCCAGCCAGACATCGTCCTCAGCGGTGAAGGCGATCAATTCGCCCTGGACATGGGGGTACCGGAGATAGGCAGGCTGTGTCACATCGATCACCCTAGGCCGCGGTCGTGCTCCGGGGAACGGGGTTGGCCGGAGTCCGCCCCCGTCCGCGTGTCGGATGCACTCACTTGCCCTGGGCGTACTCGGTCACCGTGACGGTCACGGTGACGGTCGGCCGGGCGCCGCCGCCACGGCCCGTCGGCGGTGTCACGCCGCCGGTCGAGGGGGCGGCGTCACAGTTGCCGAGCACATCGGCCCGCAGGACGGTCCTGTCGTCGACCTTTCCGGTCAAGTCCCCCCGCACACAGAGCCCGTTGACCTCCTTCGTGACCTTGCCGACGAGCGTGACGTCCTTCCCGGCCGCGGTCCGGCCGCGGCAGTCGACGTGCGCCACCTGCCGCGCGGACGCGGAGGGCGAGGGCGAGGACCGCGTCGTACCGCCGCCCTCGACCTCGGCCGTGCAGTTCAGCCACTGCACATCGACCCCTTTGCGCTCCAGCGCCCCGGTGCCCGCCCGGTCGGTGGTCAGGGCGACGGACGCGGAGTTCAGCCCGTCGATCGGCTCACAGGCGACGGCCCCCGCAACCGCCGCACCGACGAGGCACAGTACGGCCGGAATGCGATGGGTCCGGCCGCGACCCCATGGACTCGATGCCCTCAATGTCCCCATACGTGGCAGCGTCCCACCACTCCCCCATGGTGCGATAGACCGCTTGCAGCCACACCGGGCATGCTGTATACGGTCGTTACGCCCAGCGGCCGGTGCGTCCCAGCAGCAGCGCCGTCGCCGCGGTGCCCGCCGTCGAGGTGCGCAGGACGCTCCGGCCGAGCCGGCAGGTCCGGGCGCCCGCCTCGGCGAAGGTCGCCAGTTCCTCGGGCGACACACCGCCCTCCGGACCCACGACCAGGATGATCTCGCCCCCTGCGGGCAGTCCGACGGTGGCCAGCGGTTCGCTGTCGTACCCCCGGTCCTCGTGCAGGACGGCGGCGAAGTCGGCTGTGGCCAGAAGTGCGGCAACCTGTTTGGTCGTCAGTGCGTCCGTCACTTCCGGGAATCGCACCCGGCGCGACTGCTTGCCCGCCTCGCGGGCCGTGGTCCGCCACTTCGCGAGGGCCTTGAGACCGCGGTCGCCCTTCCACTGGGTGATGCAGCGCGAAGCCTGCCACGGCACGATCGCGTCGACGCCCGTCTCCGTCATCGTCTCGACGGCGACCTCGCCGCGGTCGCCCTTGGGGAGCGCCTGGACCACGGTGATGCGGGGCGTGGGACGGGGCTCCTCGTGGACCGTGCAGAGGTCCGTCACCACCAGCCGGTCCTTGCCCTCGGTGGCCCGCACGATCCCCTCCGTCCACCGGCCGTGCCCGTCCGTCAGAACGACGTTCTCACCGGCCTGCAGCCGCTTGACCGAAACGGCGTGCCGCCCCTCGGGACCGTCCAGGACGAACTCGGGCCCGGCGGGGACCTGTTCGACGACGAAGACCGGTGCGGTCACTGCGTGCTCCTTGTGCTCAGCGCCGCTTGTGCGGCGTCCAGTTCTTCGGCGAGCAGCTCGACCAGCCGACCGGCCGGCAGCTCGCGCGCCATGCGGTGGCCCTGGCCCGCCCACAGGGCCATGCCCTGCGCGTCCCCGGCATTGGCCGCGGCCTTGCGCAGCCCGCTGGTGACATGGTGCACCTGCGGGTAGGCGGCCGGGGCGTACGGGCCGTGCTCGCGCACGAAGCGGTTGACGAGGCCGCGGGCGGGGCGTCCGGAGAACGCCCGGGTCAGGGCCGTCCGTACGAACAGCGGGTTGGTCAGCGCCTGCTTGTGCAGCAGATGGGCGCCGGACTCGGGGCAGGCCAGGAATGCCGTGCCGAGCTGCGCCGCCTCCGCGCCCGCCGCGATGACCGCCGCGATCTGGGAACCGCGCATGATGCCGCCGGACGCGATGAGCGGCAATTGGACGGTCTCCCGGACCTGGGCCACCAGGGAGAGCAGCCCCGTGCCGGTGTCGTCGTTCTGCGGGTCGTCGCGATGGGTGGACTGATGGCCGCCCGCCTCGACGCCCTGGACACAGATCGCGTCGGCGCCCGCCCACTGGGCGGCTTGGGCCTCCTCGGGCGAGGTGACCGTCACGACGGTGTACGTACCGACTCCGGCGAGCGCGTCGAGGGCTTCGCGGGTGGGGCAGCCGAACGTGAAGGAGACCACCGGAACGGGGTCCTCCAGGAGGATCGCGAGTTTGGCCTCGTAGCCGTCGTCACCGCTGGAGTCCGGGTCACCGAGCGGGGTCTCGTACCAGGCGACCTCACCGGCGAGCTGGTGCCGGTACACCTCGACGGCGCTCGGGTCGGCGAGGTTCGGCTGCGGCATGAAGAGGTTGACGCCGAACAGCTGACCGGTCATTCTGCGCAGCTGTTTGATCTCGTTGTACATGCCGTCCGCCGTCTTGTACCCGGCGGCCAGGAAGCCGAGCCCACCGGCTTCGGCAACGGCCGACACGAGCTGCGGACAGGACACGCCGCCCGCCATCGGGGCCTGCACGACCGGATACCGGTAGAGATCGGTCAACGCGGATGACATGACCGCATCGTGTCACGTCCGGTGCACCCTGCCGAATCAGCCACGGCACGGCCGGAGCGGTATACGCGGAACGCCGTGGCGCCCGCCGGTCCTGGGACGGGCGGGCGC
>NZ_JBHVEE010000103.1:0-36510 GCF_042802415.1 Streptomyces sp. NPDC057486
GAGAATATACCATTTGCGCCCGCCGCCGCGCCGGCGGCCCGGCCGGTCCGGGCGGACGGCGCGCCCTGCGTCACAGCACTCCTCGTGCGGCCAGGGAGCGCATCAGATCGGAGATTCCGAAGTTCCACGGCTCGCAGGCATCGCTCGGTCTGATCCGGCTGACGAGTGAACCGAGCCGGGGCGTGGCGATGGTGACCAGGTCTCCGTCGTGATGGGTGAAGCCCTGGCCCGGAATGTCACGGTCCTCGACGGGGGCGAACATCGTGCCCAGGTAGAGCACCGCACCGTCGGGGTACTGGTGGTGCGGACCGATCAGCTGACCGACGAGGTCCAGTGGATCGCGGCTGATGGCGGACATGGAGGACACCGCGTCGAGTCGGTCGCCTTCCTCGCCCTCGACGGTCAGGGTCACCGCCGCCTTCCGCACGTCGTCCATCCCGAAGGTCGCGTCGAAGAGCCGCACGAACGGCCCCAGGGCGGCAGAGGCGTTGTTGTCCTTCGCCTTCGACAACAAGAGTGCCGAACGGCCCTCCACATCACGGAGGTTGACGTCGTTCCCGAGAGTCGCGCCCACGACCTTCCCTGCGGAGGAGACGACCATCACCATCTCCGGTTCGGGGTTGTTCCACCGCGAGGTGGAAAGGACCCCGGCATCGGTCGCGGTGCCGACGGCGGCCAGCACGGGGGCCTTGGTGAAGATCTCGGCGTCGGGCCCGATGCCCACCTCCAGATACTGACTCCACATCCCCCGGGCGACCAGGAGTTCCTTCAGCGCGGCGGCCTCCGCGGAGCCGGGCCGCAGGGATGCCAGATCGTCCCCGACGAGTCCGCGTATCCGCTCGCGCACCTCGGCGGCGCCGGAGGCCTCGCCCCGCACACGTTCCTCGATCACCCGCTCCAGCATGGACACCACGAAGGTCACGCCGGCGGCCTTGACCGCCTGAAGGTCCACGGGGGCGAGCAGCCAGGGACGTGCGGGATCACGTGTCTCGGGCGGTGTGTTGGCCAGCAGTTCGTCGAGTCCGGCGAGGCACTCGCCGTCGGCCGTGCGCAACTGCGCCGCCGGGTCGGGTGTTTCGCAGAGGTCGCGGACGGTCGGGAAGGTCCCCGTCACGTCGTGCACACCGCTCTCGCGGACGGCGACGACGCAGGGACCGATGCCGGGCTGCCAGACCCGGCCGACGAGGGCCCCTTCCGTGCCGTCGTCGGGCAGGGTGGTAGCGGCGTCGGGCCACTGGGTCATGTCGTTCCTCTCAGGCTTTGCGGAAAACGGGCGGGCGCTTCTCGGCGAACGCGCGGCGGCCTTCGGCGGCGTCCTCGGTGGCGAAGCAGATGGTCTGCAGGTCCCGTTCGTAGGCGAGAGCCCGGTCCTCGGGCAGATTCCCGGCCGCCCGCAGGTTGATCTTGGCGGTCTCCGCCGCCACGGGGGCCCGGGAGGCGATGACCGCGGCAAGGGCCTGGGCCCGGTCGAGCAGTTCGCCGGGGGCGACCACCTCGCTGACCAGGTGCCACTCCAGCGCCCGTGCGGCGTCGATGCGGTCGCCGGTGAGCAGCATGAGTGCCGCGTTGCTCGGGCCGGCCGCGCGGCTGAGGAAGGCCGCCATGCCGCCGCCCCCGATCCAGCCGAGTGTGATCTCCGGCGCTCCGAAGGACGCCGTCCGTGAGGCGATCCGGATGTCGCAGGACAGGGCGGTCTCCAGCCCGCCGCCGAGGGCGTAGCCGCCGACGGCCGCGATCGTGGGCGTCCGGGCCTCACGGATGGCGTCGCAGTAGTCGACGCGGTTGCGGAACTCCCACGGCGTGCGGTATCCGTCGAGTTCGCGGATGTCCGATCCGGCGCTGAAGGCGCGCCCGCCCGCACCGGTCAGGATCACGGCGCGGACGTCGTCCGTGGTGTCGCACCATTGCACGGCCCGGACCAGGGCGCGGGACATCTCGGGGGTCACGGCGTTCAGTTTCTCGGGCCGGTTCAGCGTGAGGGTGGCCACACGGTCGGCGACGTCGAGCAGGACGTGTCCGGTGCCGAGGTCGGGCGGGGTGCTGGTGGTGTCGGTCATGCTCGTCCTACTTCCTTCGTGGTCCGGCTCGCGCGGTAGAGAGCTCGCAGCCGGCCGACTGCCGCCCGGTGGCCGGTCTCGCCGGCCAGGGCGTCCCGGACAACGGCGGAGGCGGCGCTCTGGAAGCCGATGTAGCCGGCATGGCGGGGGCGGACCCACGCCTGTTCACAGGTGGCGGTGGTCCGGCGGTAGAAGTCCGCTGCGACGATCGCCGGGTCGGTCCAGGCGGCGCGTGCGCTCGGCTGCCCGCTGTGCCGGGGCAGGAATCCGCACTGGGCGGAGGGCGACATCAGCCAGCGGATGTGGTCCAGGAGTTCCGAGGTGGGGGTGCAGCGGGAGCTGACGGCGAGTCCGGTGCCGCCGAGGGTGGAGCCCGGCCGTCCCCCCGGTCGGGCGGCCGGGGCGTCGGTGAACGTCAGCCGGTCCGCGTAGGTGACGTAGCCGTACACCAGCGGGCAGTGCGCCAGGCGGTCGGTGCCCGCCATCAGCTCCAGCAGCCCGATCGGGTTGAGAGTGCGCGTACGGGCGGGTGCGCGGGCGTCGATCCCGGCCATGAGGTCCAGGACGGCGCGTCCCGTCGTGTCGCTGATCAGTTCACCGGGGTCGGCGGCCGGTTCCTCGCCGAGGGCGACCGCGACGGAGGCGAAGGTGAGGAAGGCGTGCGGTCCGGCGAGCGACAGGGCCACCGGCGCGCGGCTCGCGAGGCCGAGCACCTCCTCCCAGGTGGTGGGCGGCTCCCCGGCAAGATCGGTGCGGGTCGCGGAGACCTGGGTGGCCGCGTCCAGGGGCAGGGCCCACTGACTGCCGTCCATCGCGTACGAGCGCATGGTGGGTCCGATCGAGCCGGCGCGCCAGCCGTCCAGTTCCTCCCTGCCGAAGAGATCGTCCAGCGGGCGGAGGCAGCCCGAGGCGAGTGCCTCGCCGAGGTGCGGATGGTCCAGCACGACGAGGTCGTAGCGGGCGCAGAGCTCGTCGACGGGATGGGACTCGAAACCCTCCAGCGGCTGGACGGACCAGTGCACGAGGTCGCCGGCCGCCGCGGCGAGCGCGTCGTGGCCGCGCGGGTGGTCCCAGGTCAGTCCGGCGTAGGTCACTGGGTCTCCGTCACGGTGCCGGAGGCGAACAGCGCGTCGATCTCCTCCTGGCCGAGGCCCGCTTCGGCCAGGATCTCGCGCGAGTGCTGGCCGGTGAGCGGTGCGCCTCGGTCGATACGGGGCGGCGTGGCGGAGAACTTGTAAGGGAACCCGGGCACCTTCACACGGCCCTCGGTGGGGTGGTCGTAGGTGACGAAGGTACCGTTGTGGCGGATCTGCGGGTCGTCGACCAGGTCCGCGTAGCCGTAGACCGGCCCGGCCCATACGCCCGCGGTCTCGAAGGCGTCGAGCCAGTGGCGCGATGTACGGGTACGGAGCCGGGACGCGGTGCGCGAGAAGAGCTCGTCGCGGTGGGTCCAGCCGTGCTCCTCGTCCTCCATGGACAGGAAGCTGTCCTCGCCGAGGAGTTCGCCGAGTGTCTTCAGCGGCGGGAAGGCGAGGACGATGTAGCCGTCGGCGGTCTCGAACGCGCCGTAGGGTGCGCGGATGTAGACATGTGCGTGCGGTTCGCCGGAGCGGTTCTGTGCCAGGCCGCCCACGGTGTGCACCGACAGTTCCTGCATCTGGAGTGTGGTGACGGCGTCCAGCATGTTCACCGTCACGAGCTGTCCCTCACCGGTGCGTTCGCGGTGCAGCAGCGCGGCGAGCACCCCCTCGAAGGCGGTGGACGCGGTGACGGCGTCCACGAGGTACTGGCCCGCGGCCTGCGGTGCCTCGCCGGCGCGGCCCGCGGAGAGCATGGCACCGGACATCGCCTGGAGCAGCAGGTCCTGCCCGGGGCGCTGGGCGTAGGGACCGTCCTCGCCGTAGCCGGAGATGGAGACGTACACGAGCGACGGGTTGATCTCCGCCAGCGAGGAGTAGTCGACGCCGAGGCGGTCGGCGACGCCGGGGCGGTAGTTCTGCAGGAAGACGTCGGCGTCGGCCACGAGCCGGCGGAGCACCTCTTTGCCGTCCGGGTCCTTGAGGTCGACGGCGAGGGAGCGCTTGTTGCGGTTCAGCGAGAGGAAGGAGACGTTGATCCGGTTCCCGCCCGCGCCTCCCGCGGCTGCATGACGCTGCCACTCCCCGGTGACCGGCTCGACCTTGACCACGTCGGCCCCGAGGTCGCCGAGCCGCTGGGCCGCGAACGGGCCGGCCATGGCGATGGAGCAGTCGAGGACCCGGTACCCGGTGAGTATCCCGGGCTTGTCAGGCGTCGTCATGGGACTCCTTGAAAGGGGAGGGAGGCGAAGAGGAGGGAGGGAAGGGAACTCGCCGCGCCGGCGCCGCATTTGTTGTTCCAAGCTCTGTTGTTAGCGCTACCGGCAGCGCTAACATTCACGCTATGCGGGCACCGCTCGCAGTGTCAACGCCTCGATCCGCCCCGCGGCGCCCGGCCGGCACCGGGAAGATGGGAACCACCGATGAGTCAACCGCAAGCAGCACTCGTGACCGGCGCCGGCGGCGCCCTGGGACGCGCCATAGCCTCCCGTCTGGCCGCTGACGGGCACGACGTGGCCGTGCTCGACCGCGACGCCGCATCGCTGGAGCAGACGGTCGAGGAGGTGCGGAAGTCGGGTGCCCGCGTCTTGGCTCTGACCACCGACCTGCGCGACGCACAGGCGGTCGAAGCGGCCGTCGAACGGTCCGCGGCCGAGCTGGGCACCCTGCGCGTCCTGGTCAACAACGCCGCCGTGTACCCGAGCCGGCCCTTCCTCGACGTGCCGCTGGCGGAGTACGAGGATGTGGTCGCGGTAAACCAGCGCGCCTACTGGGTCGCCGCTCAGGCGGCCGCGCGCCGCATGGCCGGCACGGGCGGCGGGGCGATCGTGAACGTCGCCTCGATCACCATGCACGGGGGCTGGGACTCGCTCGCCGCCTACATCTCCACGAAGGGCGCGGCCGTCGCCTTCACCCGCGCACTCGCCCGCGAGCTCGGGCCTGCGGAGATCCGCGTCAACTGCGTCTCCCCCGGCGCGTTCCCCACGGCGGCCGAGGAGATCCACGACGATCCCGAGGCCTATACGCGGCATGTGCTCGACCATCAGGCTCTCAAGCGGCGCGGCCGCCCCGAGGAGCTGGCCTCGGCTGTCTCCTTCCTCGCCGGACCGGACTCCTCCTTCGTCACCGGCCAGTGCCTGGAGGTCAACGGAGGGTGGGTGATGGCGTGAAGCTGAACGGACGCGACTACGACCGTCACGCCCTCGCCCGGCACGCGGGCGACCTCGCAGCCGCCGGCGGTGTGCGGTCCGTCGTCCTGGACGACGGTTCCGAACGGGGCATCCGCACGCTGGAGTTCCGTACCGGCGCCGGACTTTCCTTCGATGTGCTCGTGGACCGGGCCATGGACCTCGGCGGGGCGGAGTTCCTGGGCCGCGGGTTCGGCTGGCGCTCCGCGACCGGGTTCCGCCACCCCGGCCTGCACGAGTACCGCGACGACGACGGCCTGTCGATGATGCGCAGCTTCTCGGGTCTGCTGCTCACCGCCGGTCTCGACCACACGCTGTTCGGCGCCGAGGTGGACGCCTCGCAGTACCGCTACCCGCCGCGCCGCACCGCCTCCCACGCACTGCACGGCCGGGTCGGCAACCTGCCCGCCCGGCTCACCGGCTACGGCGAGCAGTGGCAGGACGAGAACCACTGCGTCCTCTGGGCGGAGGGCGAGGTCCGTCAGGCCGCGATCTTCGGTGAGCACCTGCGGCTCACCCGCCGCATCGAGGCCGATCTCGGCGGCACGGAGATCCGGCTCATCGACCGGGTGCGCAACGCCGGCTTCGACCCCACACCGCACATGTTCCTCTACCACATCAACGTCGGCTGGCCCTTCCTGGACGAGGGCGCGCGCTACGAGATGCCGCTGCGCCGCACGCTGTGGCAGAGCAACTCTGTCGCCGAACAGGGCGTCTCGAACACCGAGATGCCGGGCCCGCTGTCCGGATTCGTCGAGCAGGTCTACGAGCACGAACTGGAACCGGACGCCGACGGCTCGGTACGGCCCCGGCTGGTGAACGACCGACTGGGGATGTACTTCGAGCTGGAGTACGACCAGGCGCAGTTCCCGTCCTTCTTCCAGTGGATGCACCTGCGCGAGGGCGCCTACGCCGTGGGCTTCGAGCCCTCCACGCACCATGTGCGGGGCGAGACCGCGGCCCGGGAGGACGGGTCCATGACGTTCCTGGAGCCGGGTGAGGAACGCCTGTACACGACGACGTTCCGGGTAGGCCGGACCGGCTGATCACCCGACGGAGCGGACCGCGTCGCGGGGCCGAGCACCGGCCCCGGCAACGGCGCGGCCGCTCCGGATATGTGCGCACAGGGGGGCGAGGACGGGAGGGGCCTTGACCTGGTCTCCGAGGCCACGACCGTTGCCAAGCCCTGCGGCACCACACCCAACCCGCCGGCTGACCTGTCTCGGCCGAGCGGCACTTCTACGACGGGGCAACCAGCCTTACCACCGCCCTCGTCAAGGGCGACGTGACCCGGCTGGACGAACAGGACGACAAGGGCACCGGACACCTCACGACCGCCACCGACACCTACGACCAGCACGGCCGGGAGAACACCTCCACCGACGCTCTGCAGAACACCACTACCACCACGTACGCTCCGACCACGGTCCAGGCGCCCACGACGGTCACAGTCACCAACGCACGCAAGCACGTCTCCACCTCCACACAGGACCCGGTCCGTGGCGTCGTCACGGCCACCGTCGATGCGAACGACAAGCGCACCGACGCTGTTTATGACGGTCTCGGACGGGTGCTGAAGGTGTGGCAGCCCGGCTGATCGTGTTGTTCAGGCCACGAGCAGTTTATGCAGGCGCTCGGCTGGGGTTTCCCAGCCGAGCGTTTTGCGTGGGCGACTGTTGAGCTCGACGACGACCGCGTCCAGGTGCTCTCGCGTGCGGACCGACAGCTCGGTGCATTTGAGTCCCTCTGGGTTTGTCAAGCTGGTTGGACGACAGCTACGGCACCTCGCTGCGTTGCCGGAACGCCCGAATACACCCAGTATGAGGATGGTCCTCCGCCTTGCGATGCACCGCATCTGACGCCGCGCGCTGTTCCGCCAGGGATTACGGGACAGCCCTTACCAAGAGGCGCTGCTGGTATGCCCCGACCACCGCCAGATCAGCCGAACAGGAACCCCGTTCGACTGATCAAGCCCGCCGAGCGATGGCTTCTCAGCACATTACTCGCCGAAGACCTGGACCTCCGGGAGAGTTAGCCAGTTCGTGCCGCTGAGTTGTATGCGTACGTACCTTCCAGAGCGTCCGGCCGGGACTGCGGTGGGCCTGCCGGCCGCCTGGATCTGATGGGACGACCAGACCCCGGGCTGGTTCAGCGTCTCGTCCAAGGACGTACTCGTGAACGGCTCGTCAGATACGAGCACGTAGTAGTCGCTGAGCCGGTCAGTGGCACCGTCGGTACGGTTCCAGATGTCGATCTCGTAGATCCGGTAGCTCTTCCCGAGGTCGACTTGCCACCAGGCATTCCGGTCGTAGCCAGTGTGCGAGCTCGATCCCGCGAAGTAGTTGCCGTCGGTGTTCCCGTCGACTGCACGGTTGGGGGTGCCGCCAAAGTCCGTACTTGACTGTGTTGCATCCTTACCCGCCGCGAGGTTCGGCGGCGCGACCTTGAAGGACGTGTCGGCAATAATCGGCCGCCCGCCGAACGAGGCGCTCAGCGTCACCTTGTGGTTGCCGTACGGCATGTCTGGCGCTGTTGTGAGAGTGGTTTTGAAGGTTGTCGTTTCGCCGACGTTCAGCTTGGACAGCGCGAACGACGACGGCTGGGCGCTGATCCCATCCGGTGGAGAGATCGTGACCTTACCGGCTCCTGCCTTCCCACCGCCGACGTTGGTGACCGTCACGGTGGCGGGGACGCACTGCCCGCGGGTTGCCGTGGTCGAGCTGTCCAAGCTGGGGCGGATGTACGACATTCCTGGCGTTGTGATCTTGAAGGTGTAGGCGTATTTGCTGTGTGTTGCGGATGGTCCCTCGACAGGGGTGTCTATGATGATGCGGTCGTCTTGCTTGTCCCAGGACAGCGGCTTACCGCTGGCGGTGCCCAGCAGATGCACCTGAGTGCCATCCATGGTGGGGACCAGGTTGGCGTCGAGGTTGAGCGTGGCGCCAGGCCAGTCGAAGGCGGTCACGTAAAAGGCGTTCTTCTTTACGGTGAGCCGTACCGGCACGTTCGCCGACTTGTCCTGGTGGTCGGTCCAGTAGGTTGATCCATAGATCGCCTCTCCGTTGGTCCGCAGCCACTCACCTACTCCTCGTAACACGGCGACCTGGTGGTCCGGGATCGTCCCGTCCGGCTTGGGCGAGATGTCGATGAGCAGGTTGCCGTTCTTGCTGACGACGTCGGTCAGTTCCTGGATGACGGTCTCTGCCGTGTAGTTCTTGTAAGGGTCGTCCATGTAGAACCACGAGTTGATGACGTCGCAGGTCTCCCACTTGGCTTTCTGGATATCGCTTGGCACGGTTTGCTCTGGCGTGACGTAGTCGTGGACGGGTACGCCAGACCGGTCATTGACGACTGCTTCTGGATCTTTGTTGTACAGGTGGGCAATCACGGGAAGGCTGTCGTTGGGTCCACCGATGTCACACCACAGAACTTGCGGGTCATACCGGTCGATGAGCTCCATCATCTGTGGTTTCTGGAAGTCCTTGACGTGGTTGTCGACCGGAATGTAGCCGGTGTAGGGGATCTCCTCACCTGTATAGGGGTTGTGCGGCGGCCCCCCGGCGAATGCGCCTGTCCAGCGATAGGACGGGTTGTACCACTCGGGCATCGAGTAGTAGAGCCCCCGGTGCAGGTCTGGAGCGTACTCCTTGGCCGCGTCGAAGAGCTCGCCCACGAGGTCGCGGTGTGGCGGCTGTGTGACCGAATCGCGGTTGGTGTACTTGCTGGGGAAGAGTGCGTACCCGTCGTGATGCTTGGCGGTGAGGACGAAGTACTTCGCCCCGGCTTCCTCGAAAAGATCGACCCACGTCTTCGGGTCGTAGTTCGCCGCGGTGAACATCGGGAAGAAGTCGTCGTAGTTGAAGTCCTCCCCGTACTTCTGCCTGTGGTAGTTCCATGTCGAGCTACCACGCTGGTTCATCGACCACATGTACCAGTCGTCTTGCGCGGGCACCGCGGTCGGACCCCAATGGATGAAGATGCCGAACTTGGCGTCCCGGTACCAATCGGGCAGCGGATGCGTCGAGAGCGACTCGACGGTGGGTTCGTAGTCGCCGCTTAGCGACGAGGCGCTCCCTGAACCGCTCGACCTCTGCGCTGCGGCGAATGCCGGCTCGGCTGCGATCAGCGTCACAAGCGAGCTCAACCCACCAGCAACCAGAAAACTTCGCCTGTCCATGATTCCCTCCTGAAGTGAGGTGCAGTGCGCGTACAGGTGCCGGCAAAGCCCATCGGAGGAGCAGAAGACCCAGACCCGCATATGTCGGCGTGTTGAAGCGTAGGAACGCGGTCTGCTCCCGCTGATGCCCTCGCTTTACGCCGCCCTCAGATCATCGGCACTCCCACATGCACCAACAGCCATCTCGGTCTGACGCTCCGCCTCAGTCCGATGCGCCGGGCAGCACCCCTATATGATTTTGAGGTTGATGTTGGAAAGTCAAGGGGGTCGACAGTGCTCGCCACCTTGCATGGCAGGGCCAGCTTGTGGCGAGCGGAGGGTGAGGTCCGGCACCAGTCGCAGCGCAGCCGTAGTCGCCGGTCCAGGGAAGCGCGGCCGTGGCTCGAAGATATCCCAGCTCAGGAGCCCGGATGCCGACGGGCGCCGGGTGGGCTGTTCTGGAGGCTGGGCTACCGCGGGCGAGTTGGTCGCCTTTCTCGTGCCGCAGACCTTGACGATGGTGCGACAGTGACGCAATATCGCTCTGCAAAAAAATACTATTGGATCGAAGCTGGCTATGGCCAAGTAGGGGTCTGTCAAACGGTGGTTGGTTACTGACGGGCTGCGGGAGACGGCCGTCGAAGGTGATGTCGAAGGCGTTGAGTGCGGTCTTCGGGCGCATGGTCCAGCGGGCCTGGCCCTTGCCGGTGGGGTCGAGGGACATGATCGTCATGTAGACGCACTTCAAGGCGACTTGATCGTTCGGGAAGTGTCCGCGTGCCTTGACCGCCCGGCGGATCCTGGCGTTCACGGACTCGATCGCGTTCGTGGTGCAGACGCTGCGGGATTTCCCGGCGTTCTTCCCGGCCGGGTCGTGCTTGTCCTAGCCGAGGTGGTCGGTGATCTCGCCCGATTTACAGTCCCCCGTGGCGCTCCGCCTGGTCTATCTCGCCTTTGTCCGCCTCCTCGGGCTGCTCCTCCTGCTCTCCCGTTCCCAACGAGCCAAGGACGTCAAGCCCTCGGCGGACTCATCCACGAGTACAGCGACGCATCCTGACGGAGATCACGGGGAACTGACGAACGCCCAGATCAGAGAACATGCGGACTTATGGCACCCCACAGGCATGCTCGCCTTCGCCCTGTACAGCTTCCGCCACTGCGGCCGCACCACCTGGACCACACCGCTCGCCGCACTGCACGTTCTGCTGGGCGGCTCAGGACTTCGGCGCCTGACCGAGCTGGCGCTCCATGCTGCGGGTGAGGTGGTCGGCCATGGCCTCTGCTGCTCTGTCGGCCTTGCGCCGCAGTATCGCCCGTACAATCCGTTCGTGCTCCACCAGCGTCGGGTCCTCCGTGCTGTGGACGCTGATGAGCCGGAAGATATGCAGGTGCGAGTGGAGCCGCTCCACCGCATCTGCGAGGAGCAGGCGGTGCGAGGCCGCTGCGATCGCGTCGTGGAAGCGCTGGTCGAGCGCGGCGAAGTCGCGGTAGTTGGCGTACCTCCCCGTCGGCCCGGGGTGCGCCCGCATCTCCTCCACGAGCCCTTCGAGGAGGTCGAGTTCCGCTTCGGTCGCGTTCTCGGCGGCCAGGGCCGCCGCGCGCGGTTCCAGCAGCAGCCGCATCTCGAAGAGCTCCTGAAGGCCCTGGCGGCTGAGCAGTTCGGTGGCGCGGTAGCCGGACAGCGACCGCTTCACCACCAGGCCGTCGGATTCCAGGCGGGCCAGCGCCTCGCGGACGGGCGTGGGCGAGACGCCGAGTTGGCGCGACAGGGCTTCGATCCCGACCCGTGCCCCGGGAATGATCTCGTGGTCCATGATCATGGCTTTGATTCGCTCGTAGACGCTGTCCGACAGAACCTGCCGGGCCGGAGCCGGGGACGGGCCGCGCCGGTCCGGTTCCTGGGTCTGCGCCTCGGAACTGTCGTGCGACGGCATTCGTCCTCCTGTTGTTCGCCATGTGGAAGGGATAAATCTACTCAGGTGAGGCGGTCGTTCAGGGGCCTCGCGTACGTCAGCCGGCCTCCGCGGGGACGAAGATCTGCCGCTGTGTCCCGCGCCCGTCGATCTCCGGCTCGACCGTGTCACCGGCTCGCAGGTAGGGCGTGCCGGGCAGCCCGAAGGCCACGCCCGCTGGGGTGCGGGTGCTCACCACGTCGCCTGGTTCGAGAAACATGTACTGGCTGAGGTACCACAGGATGTGGTCCACTCCGAAGATCATGCCTTGGTGGTGCCGTCCTGCCGGCGGACGCCGTTGACGCTGAGCCGCAGGCCGAGCGCTTGCGGGTCGGCGACATCGTCGGGGGTAACGAGGCAGGGGCGCCAGCGGGTTGAACGTCTCGCAGGACTTGCCGAGGGCCCACTGCGGCGACAGTTCGAACTGGAAGGCACGCTCGGAGACATCGTGGCTGATCGTGTAGTCGGCGATGACCCGGCGTGCGTTCTCGGGACTGTCCAGGTAGCGGGCCCGCTCGCCGACGACCACCGCGAGTTCGACCTCCCAGTCGGTCGTCACCGAGCCACGAGGGATGCGCACGGGATCGTAGAGGCCGACGACGGTGTCGGCGGCCTTCATGAACACGATGGGCCGCTCGGGTATGGCGCGCCGGTCTCCGCCGCGCAGTCCCGGTAGTTGAGGCCGACGCAGACAATCTTGCCTGGGAGTGCCACAGGTGCCCCGATCCGCAGGCCGTCACCGTTCAGGAGCGGCAGTTCCCCTGCCGCGAGGGCCTGGCGTGCCTGCTCGGCGCCGCCGGCGGCAAGGAATGCGCCAGGCCGGCGCATCCGGTAGGCGTTCAGCCCGGCGCGGCCGAAGACGGCGGCGCGTTCCACGGCGCCCAGGTCTGCGGTCAGGGCTCACCACGTGTGGGACCTGTGCGGTACCAGACCTGGATCAGCGGCCCGCAGCTGGCCCCGCCCCGCCGCAACTTCTCTTTCGCCGACCCGCGTCCTCTGGTCGTCGACCAGCGGTGTACCGGTCATGTGCTGTTCTCCTGTTCGACTAGGCCATCCATGACGAGGATGTGCAGGGTGCGCGGCGCCCGTGGACGCCCTCGACACGGCTGAGTTCGATGTCACTGGTGGCGGAGGGCCCGGACACGAACGTCAGGGGCCGGGCCGGGTCGAGTGCGGCGAGCGCGTCGGGAACGTCGGCCATGATCTGGCTGCCGCGTACGACGGACAGATGTCGGTCGGGCACCAGCGTGAGGACCCGTCGGCCCTGTCCTGGGCCGGCGTCGAGCACGACCGTGCCGGTGATGGCTATCGCCACGGCGGCCGTGGTCACCGTCGCGTGCGCGGAGTCCAGATCCGCCAGAGACAGCGGCGGATCGTCGGCAACAGTGGACACGCCGTCCGGCAGCCAATCCGCGGGGAAACCGGGTGGCAGCACGATCCGCCGCGCGTCCCAGTCGGCCAGGGTCGCGCCGATCGCGTTGGTGACCTCGGCCGGTCCGCACCTTCCCACGGTGGCCCCGTAGTCGGCGACGCGTGCCGCGAACAGGTCGACGGGATCCGTGTGGGCGTGGCTGCGCAGATAGGCGCGCGATATCGGCACCATGTCGGGGGTCTCGTCCGCCGGGACGTCGCTCAGGGCCGCGCGGACGCGGCCGAGGACCGCGGCACGGTTCTCCGTCGCCGGTTTGCCCACGGCCACTACGCCCTTGTCCGCCCGGCCGTCCGCATCTGCGCTCGTTGCGGTGGCCGGCGCCGGGCTCGTTGCCCCAGGTCTGGCTGCGGTCATCACTGCTCCCTGTTCTTGCGCCACCAGGTGCGGGAGGACTCCGCCTGCGGGCTCACGGTGTCACGTGCGTCGGACCAGCCGCTGAACGGCCCCGGCAGCCAGCGGATCCGGCCGTCGCGGCCAACCAGCCGGGTGGCGACCCTTCCCGCCCGCTGAGCCGCGGCCAGCGCGGCGGGCGAGTCGAGGACGGCGCCGACCGCCTTCATTGCCACCGCCCCCCGTGTGGGCAGCCTGCGGCCTCGGCGCGTGCACTCGACGACCTCGGCCCGCAGATGGGCCAGCACCTCGGGGAGGTTGATACGCACGGGGCAGGCGTCGTAGCAGGCGCCGCACAGTGTCGACGCGAAGGGCAGGCTCGGCGCCCGGTCGACGGCCCCGAGCTGCGGGGTGACGGCGCTGACCGGGCCGCGGGCGGCCAGCGCCGAGAAAAGGTTGTTCTGCTTCTGCTGGTCCCAATCGGCGGTCTCGTCGAAGGTCACGTCGCCGAGCTGGTACTCCTTCTTCGCCTCGGCGCCCGCCGTCTTCCAGGGCTGGAAGTAGGGATGCGCACCACCGCGAACGAGGGCGACCTTTGTGCCCGAGGCATCGCCGAGTTCGGCCTTCCCGCTGCCCGACTTACCCGACATGGTGGCCTGGTTCCGCGGCCCCTGCCCGGAGTTCTTCATGACACAGGCCGAGGCTGCGGCCATCGGCACGGTTGCGGCGACAGCCCCGGAAAGCGCGGAACGGGTCCGGAGAGGCATCCCCATCACCCCTCGAATCAAATAGGAAATCGCTAGAGCGATGTTCGGATCTGAGCCAGCAGACGTCAAGCCCCTCAAACATACGAATCCGCATCACCTTCAGAGGTCAAGCGTTCCCCGGAGGGACGCTCTGGCCGGGAGCCGGAAGAGGATGACCTGGCTGAAAACCGACATTTCTCTGGACGTAAATCGCCACACTGAACCTCAGATCATATAGGAAATTCCGTCCAATCCGTTGACGTGCGCAAGCTAGCCGGTGTACTCCCTATCTGTCTGCGACGCCTTCCGGCACGGCAGCACCGGGCGAGGACCTGTCCGAGGAGTCCCGTAGGGGAGGTGGAGAGCAAGTCCCGCTCTTACAGCAAGCCGAATCTGTTCGGTACGTTCGGCCGCTGCAAGCCGCTCACACCCGGATCGCCGCCGCTGAGGAGGCACCATCGGCGTGGGCCTGCACCCAAGCCGCGTTCCGCCAGGTGACCGGCGGCTCAGCCGTGGGCTGAATGGCCTACTGCTGATCATCAGCGAACCGGCTGAGACGGCCGCGTCCACCCGCTGCCCGTCGTGACCTGCGGCGCGCGTCGTTCGAGTCGTCCCCGACACCACTACTTCCCCAACAGCCAGATCGTGATCGAACTGGTCCACAGGACCAGAGGACCGACCGTGTGGGGACCTCGCGCCACACACCTGACCCAACGTATGGAGACATCTATGTTCACTGGAAGATCAACGGGCGGTCCGAGAAGCCGGATCGGCCCGGCGCGCACGACGGTAAGACAGTCGCGGGCCTTCGTCGTCATCGCGGCCGTGTCGCTCGTCGTCAGCGGGCTCGGGAGCGTCGGCACCGCAGCCGCTGCCGAGCCAACGACGGTGTATGCGTCACCGAGCGGAAATGGCACCAAGTGCACGCCGACGAGACCCTGTTCGATCCGGCAGGCGCAGACGACGGTGCGCGGCCTCACGTCAGGCATGGCCGGTGAGATCGACGTGGTACTCGCCGACGGGACGTACACACTGAAGTCCCCGCTGTCGCTTTCCCCGCAGGACTCGGGCCGGAACGGCTTCAAGGTGGTCTGGCAGGCCGCGCCCGGAGCTCACCCTGTGATCAGCGGCGGCACGGCGATCAGGGAGTGGACGCAGACGTCCACCCGCGGCATCTGGTCAGCGCCCGTGCCAGAAAACCTGAACACACGACAACTCTACGCCGACGGGCAGCGTATCCCCCGCGCCTCCGGCACCCTCGGCTCAGGTCCTCTGGCCAACGTCACCCTCACCCAGAACACCACCGGCGGTTTCACCGCGAGCAGCACCACGATGTCCATGTGGCGGAACCCGAGCAACATCGAGTTCGTCTTCGCAGGCGGCAACGGCCCCTGGACCGAGCCCCGGTGCGACGCGTCAAGCATCTCCGGCACTGCAATTGCCATGCGTCAGCCATGCTGGGATAACCTGCACCTGCCGTCCACACCAAAGGCACCGGACGGTGACAACCCGTCCGGCGGGTTCCCCGGTCTGAAATCCACGGCCGTGCCGTCCGTCATCGAGAACGCCTACGAGCTCCTGACTCCAGGTCACTGGTACCTGGATCAGCAGGCGCACGTGATGTATTACGACGCGCTGTCCACGGACAACGTGTCGGCCATGAACTTCGTGGCGCCTGCGCTTGAGCGGCTGATGACCAGCACCGCCACCGCCGAGTCGCCGGTACACGACGTGACGTTCCAGGGCATCGAGTTCGCCCACGCGACCTGGCTGCAGCCGAGCAGCGACGACGGCTTCGCCGAGATGCAGGCCAACCAGACCATCACCGGAGCCAACGGATCGACCTCGCAGGGACTGTGCGGCTACGTCAGCCCGGCCGGGTCCTGCCCGTTCGCGGCATGGACTCGGGAGCCCGCCGCAGTCGACCTTGTCGGCACCAGGAACGTGTCGTTCCTCAATAACACGTTCGCCCACCTCGGCGGTGCCGGACTGGCCCTCTACCACGGTGCGGACCACGACCTGGTCAAAGGCAACGAAGTCACCGACGTCTCCGGCAACGGCATCGAGCTAGGCGCCACCGACGACCCGCAGCCGCTGTCCGACGTCGCGTTCGGGAAGCCGGCAAGCCAGTCGTCGACTGCGTTCGGCGCAGACGCCTCACGTGCCGTGGACGGCAATACCGACGGAGTGCTCAGCAACGAGTCGGTGTCACGCGCCAACGCCACCGCCAATGCGTGGTGGCAAGTCGATCTCGGCTCCGTGCGGGAGCTGACCTCGCTGAACATCTTCACCCGCACGGACTGCTGCGGGGACCTGCCGTCGGACTACTGGGTGTTCGTGTCGCCCTCGCCCTTCGACACCACGCTGACCCCCACCCAGCAGGCAGCCGTCGCGGGCATGTGGTCCAGCCACCAGACCGGGGTGCTCGGCGCCCCGCCGACCATCCCGGCCCATACCTCAGGCCGGTATGTCATGGTCCAGCTTTCCGGTACCAGCCGCCTGGCGTTGGCCGAAGTCCAGGCCATGGCCACAGCGGCGGATGGTCCGGAGATCGCCACCCACAACACCATCAGCGACAACTACGTGCACAATACCGGCGCTGAGTTCACCGGCTCGGTGGGCATCTTCGGCGGCTACTCACAGTTCACGACGATCACCCACAACCAGATCAGCGACGTGTCCTACAGCGGCATCAGCTTCGGCTGGGGCGGCTGGCACACCAACGCGAGCACCCCGAACACCAACCCAAACATCAACTCCGACAACGTCATCTCGGACAACGTCATCTCCAGCGCCATGCGCGTGCGCAGCGACGGCGGCTCCATCTACACGAACGGCCCCCAGGGCACCAGCTATGCCCACGGCCTGACGATCAGCGGCAACGTCACCTTCGGTAACAAACACACCAACTTCGCGTACTACAACGACGAGGGCGGTGCATACATCACCATCGACCGCAATGTCGAATACCAGGACAGCGCGGCCTTCAACGGCGGCTGCTCCACGACGGGTCCGGTGACGGTCACGAACAGCTACCATGTCGGTGCATTGAATCGGTACGTGTGTGACCACGTCGGAGCTCCCAGCCAGTTCGTCGACGGCGGCGGCAACGTCGCCATCCCCATGAATCCAGGGCCGACGGTCATCGACCAGAGCATCCTGCAAGCTGCCGGACTGGAGGCCGCCTACGTCGGCTTGACCACGAGCAAGCTCCCCACCGTCAACGTGGTCAGCCCGGTCGTCGACAACACGATCCTCGTCACCGGGTCGGGATTCACGCCGACTTCGACAGTGTCCATCGGGGACACCGCGATCCCGAATACCACCTACCTGTCCTCGAACTATCTGAAGGCGACGCTGCCGTCCGGCTCCGTCACCGGTCACACGACTGTCACCAACGGCACGGGGACCAGCGCCACATCGCCCGATGACTACATTCTCGCCAACAACCTCGCGAAGGGCAGAACAGCGAGCCAGTCCTCTACCGCGTTCGGCGGCGACGCCGCACGCGCCGTCGACGGGAACACCGACGGAAACTTCAGCGACGGCTCAATCTCGCACACCGACAACAACACCAACGCCTGGTGGCAGGTCGACCTTGGTTCGGTGCGACAACTGTCGGCAACGGAGATCTTCAACCGCACCGACTGCTGCGGCAACCGGCTGTCCGACTACTGGGTCTTTGTGTCGTCCACGCCGTTCAACACGACGCTGACGCCGACCCAGCAGGCCGCTCAGCGCGGTGTCTGGTCCAATCACCAGACAGCCCAGGCGGGCTCCCCGACCCTCATTCCGGCCAGGACCTCGGGCCGGTACGTCATGGTCCAGCTCTCGGACACCAACTACCTGGCCCTCGCAGAGGTGGTGGTTGGCTGACCCTGCGCGAATGCGTGGACCGCCCTCACGTCGGGCTTGCCTCCCCGGCTGCGTGAGGACGGTCCCGCACCGCACAAGCCGAACCTGTGCCGTTCCCAAACCCGGGTTCGACGTAAGTGGTGGAGAACGGGCTCGTCGCGGGCAGCCGAAAGCCTTTTCAGTCTACTGAAAGCAGTGAAGCGTCCCCGTGATCCTAGACACTCGATGCTTACGCCACGAGGGGGTGTTCTTGTCCGAGGCGTTGCCGGGTCTCCAGCGGGGTGAGGTAGCCCCAGCGTGGATGGCGGAGTAGGCGGGTCTCGACGAAAGCGAAGATGTCCGCGTGGGCGCTGGAGTGGTCGGGCCAGCGGCGGGTTCCGATCTACTCCTTCAGCAGTGCGAAGAACGACTCGGCGGCGGCGTTGTCAAAGCATGAGCCGGTACGGCCCATGCGCTGCCGCAGGCCCAACCGGCCTATTTCACGTCGCAGTTCGTCAGAGGCGTATTCACTGCCGCGGTCCGAGTGCGTAATGCATCCGGACTTCAACTGCCCACGTCCGGCGGCCATCTTCAGCGCGTCGACGACCAGGCCGGCGCGGTGGTGGTCGGCCATCGAGCAGCCGACGATCTCGCGGGTTGCGAGGTCCAACCAGGTCGCCAGATACAGCCAGCCCTTGTGGGTGGGTATGTAGGTGATGTCGCCGACCAGCTTCATACCCGGCGCACTCACAGTGAAGCCTCGGCCGATCGGGTCCAAGGCGGGCACCGCTCTTTGGGCCGGGCGGGTCAGGCCCTTGCGCCTGCGCCGTGTGGCACCGCTGATGCCGCGTTCACGCATGACGCGCTCGATCCGTTTGCGGTTCACGCGGTGTCCGAGCCGGCGCAGCCCGGCGTGGATGCGTGGCACCCCGTAGGTGGCTTTGGAGGCAACGTGCAGCACGGTGATCTCGTGGGCCAGGGCGTCATCGGCGGCCTTCCTCGCCGAGCGCGCCTTCTCGCAGGCCGGCCACGCGTAGAAGGATGAGTGGGCCACCTTCAGCAGTCGGCACAACAGAGCAACATTGTGGGTGGTCTTCTCCGCCTCGACGAACGCGTACACCTCGCTCATCGATCGCTCTCCTTCACGAAGAAGACCGCCGCTATTCGCAGCACCTCGATCGTCTCCGCCTGCTCGGCGGCCAGCCTCCGCAGCCGGCGCAGCTCTTCGCGCTCGGCCGTCGTCAGCTCACCCGAAGCACCCCGCCCACGGTCGATCGTGTCCTGCTTGACCGAGTTTCGCAGTCCCTCGGCGCTGACCCCGATCTCCCGGGCCACCTCGGTGACGGTCTTCCCGGAGGAGCGCACGAGCGCGACCGCGTCCCGTTTGAACTCCTCCGTGTACCGCCCGCTGCGGTTGCTGTTGCTTCCGACCTGGGACTACTTCCTCTGGAACCTCATGTCCCAGTCTCCAGGTGTCCACGATCAAGGGGGCTCAGTATCAGCCAGGCAGCGTTCTCGGCACCTCCCTGAACACCACCGCTGTCCCCGCCGGGCAAGAGCACGAGCAGCTGGTGTTCCTCAACAAGCCCAGCGGCGAGAAGCAGAACGCGTTCAAAGCGCGACTGCGGGACTTCGCGGCCCGGCCAGACCAATGGAACCGGCAGCAGATCGTCGACGGGAACGGCCGGCTGCTGGCCACCTACTGCCACGGCATCCACGGCGACGAACTGCGCGTGCCGCTGCTGCGCGTGGCCGAACAGCATCCTCTGGGCGCAACCCTCGCACGGCAGCTGCTGTTCCTGCTGCGCCAGCGCTGCCGCACCGCAGGTGTGAAGATACTCCGGCTGACCGACCCCCACCCACAGCGCACCCTTCGCGCAGCGGCGCAGGAAGACGCCTGCCAACAGACCCCTATCGGACTCACCGCCCTGGTACTCAACCGGATCGCCGATACCGCCGCGATCGACGCCCATGCCGCCGCACTCGCTCCGCGTCTCGGTCTTGATCTGTCACGCCTGCAGGCGCCCCTGCCCGCGGCGGCAGCCTCGGCGATCGAGCACGCCTGGTGGCCAGTGAAGATCACCCCGGGGCCCGTGGCGTGTCCGAGGCCGATCAGGTCAGGTCGCTGGTGCCGACGGCGGCGCGGGGCTGGTTGCGCGCCACCTCTTGAGGTCCCCAAGGCGGTAGAGCAGTTCGACGCCGCGCTTGCCCGCCGAGGCCGCGGGCCCAGTGCCGATCCACCAACCGCACACGGCAGGCATGGTCAACCTTGTACTGCTTCGTACAGGCCGCGGCCTGCGCGCCGGGCCTGGGCAGCCTTCACCAGGCGCTCCAGGGTGCCGCGTACTGCTTCGATCTGTCCCGCAGTCGCCGGGCGTCCGAGCGCCTGGTTGACCTCGCCGGCCTTCATCGCGCTCTTCGCCTTCGACAGGATCTCCACGACCCCGTCTGTCAGCCCTTTCGCCCGCTTCGCCGGGGCAGCCTTCTTCTTACCAGCCTTGCCGGCAGCCTTCGCCCGGGGCGCGGCTTTCTTCGCCGAGCGGGATGCCGGGCGTTGGGCGGTGGTTCCGGTCTCCTTCCGACCTGGGGTCTTGGGTGCGGCGGTCGTGGCCGCCGCCGTCGCGGTGGACAGCGTCTTTAGGCTCTCCACCGCGGTACGGACGGCTTCCAGACGCTGTGCCACGGCTGCCAGTTCCTGCTCCAACTCCTGCTTGCGCGATTCCAGACCGGGAAGCTCGCCTTGCAGCTGCTCGATGGTCGAGTGGATGCCGTCGGAGGCATCGATCGCGGTTGCCATGGTTATCGTCCCTTTCCATGTGCACACAGCCGGTGCGTCGTCATGCTGACCACCGCGTGGCGAAGTCGGCGTTATGTTACGTACTACGGCAATGCTGCCTTCATTCCAATAGTCCCTCGCATGGGCTGCTGCCGACCGCGTCCCCGTACCGTCGCGCGTCCTGCCTCTTCCCAGGCTGTCCGACCTGCCGACCCCGTAGACGAGGCGCTGAGGCGGGGCCACCAGCCGGCCCAGGCGCGAGACCGCCCGGGCAACCAGCCGAGCGCAGGCCGTGGAAACCATGACCGCCAGTGCCAGGGCACCCACCGCTGAGGGGCCACTCAGCCCTACAACGATCCGTCGTCCTCACCCGTCACGCCCCAGGCCCGCCGTCCAGGGCCCCGGAAAGCCACCGAGGCTGGGTGTTGGCTGACGTGCTCGCGCTCGCAGGCAGCGCACCCGCCGAACGGGCCCGGACGGGTCGAGCGGGATACGGCACCATCGATCGGCCGTGAATAGCGGTCGTTACCAGGCGATGTTCTCCGTGCGGATCATGCGGCGCAGGCTGGTGCGGGCGGCTGCGAGATCTTCTTGGAGTCCGGTGACCCGATCACGCAGGGCGGCGTTCTCGTCAGTGGCGTGCTGGAGTTGGTCAGCGAGTTGGTGGTTGTGGCGGGTGAGTTCGTCGACGCGGGCGGTCAGGTCGGGGGTGCCGAGAGTGTCGAGTTGCTGGCCGAGCTGGTGGCGCAGGGCGTTGCGAAAGCGATCACGTTCTTGACGGAGGTCTTTGATCTCTTGGCGTGCGAGCTCGAGTTCCGCGCGCAGCCCTGCGACGGTGGAGTTCGAGGTGCGGGTGGGGTTGCGGTGGCGCTGGTTTGGTGGTGGCGGGCGGCTTGGAATATCTCGCGGATGCCGTCGGTGCAGGTGAGCCGGGTGGAGACGCCCGCGTACGGGCTACCGCTGCATGGGTGATCTTGGCTCCGTCGTGTTCGAGAGCGGCGAGGGCTGTCAGGACACGCTGGCGCTTGTCGAGGCTGTCACAGCGGCGGGCCTCGGCGAGAACAGCGGAGTTGCCCTGCCGATTCATGACGGTTCCTGAGCAGCTGGAGGTCAGCGGCCGGAACATCGCGGCGGCCTGGACCTCTCCGAGGCCGAGGGTGGGGCTTTCCCCGCGAACAGACCAGACCCCACCACCATGACACCGCACAACCTCACACGTCAGGCACTCACCGGAATCGAGCGACAGAGCCCCACAGGATGCCAAACGCCACTGTGATCAGCGAACGAGACCGGGCAAGTCGAGTTCGATACCGAAAGGGACTGCTGTCTTTATGCGATCGCGGTTAATACTGGTGGCGACGTAGGCGCGGGTGGTGTTGTCCAGCTCGTACGTGTGGATGACGGGGAGGCCGTTTTCCTCCTCGACACGCCAGTAGTGCGGAATACCCCCTGCGCGTACTTGAACGGCTTCAGCGACCGGTCACGGTCGGCGGACTCATCCGAGACGACTTCGATGGCGAGGGCTACCTGGTCGGGAAGGTAGCGCGTGCGGTTCGGGTCGTATGGGACCGTGACAGCAAGGACGTCGGGCTCGGGCCGGTTCTTCTCGTTCAGCTTGATCGTCATTTCCCGGTCGATCTCGAATCCCTCGGGAGCCTGATCGTCCAGTGCGGTCGTAAGCCGGGTGACGACGCGGGCGTGCCAGGACCGCTGCGGGGAGATCATGAAGATCAGCGCTCCATCGATCAACTCGGTGTGTCGCGGCAGGGCGGGTGCGTTGTCGAGGTCATCGGCCTCCCACCCACTCGGCCGGGGCGGCAGCATCCAGGGTGGGAGCGCGTCCCATGCGGTCGTCATCGCGTCCTCCTTCGGGCGCTCTGGTCAGCTTAATCCGTCAGTTCCGCGTGGCGGCGGTGCGGGCCGCGACGAAAGCGGCGATGGGATCGGCTGTGACGGGGGCGCAGGGCCACCATGCGGCGGCGGTGCCGTGGCCTTCGCGGATGTAGGGGTGCCAGCGGTTGTCGGGGCCGAGGCGGATCTGGATGCCTTCGTTGTCGGCGGTGAGGCGGTTGCGCCAGGCGCGCAGCCGCACCGTGCGGGCGGCGTCCACACCGTCGGCGTTGTCGGGGTCCAAGAGGGCGGTGCGGGCGGCGGCCATCGCGGCAGGGCGGGGGTGAGAGTCAGCGCCCCGGGCGGTGATGACGGTGTCGTTGACCTTGGTCGCCAGCACGCGCGCGCCACCTCACCGCGCCGGCCGCCGCCTTGGAGTGTCCGCACAACACCCGATGATCCAGAGGCGTGCGTGCCGTCCTCCCTGGCTGCGTCCCGGTTGTCCGGGGGCGGCCTGCTGGGGATACGGTGTCTTGCCCCGACGTCGGGGCAAGACACCGTGGGCGATGCTGCGGTGGACTCGTATCAGGACGTGGAGCCGATCTCCTTCAACCTGTCGACGTAGGTCTGTGGTAGGCGGCCGGTACGGTCGGGGCCCACGTTGAGCAGGAAGAGGCCGTTACCCGCGTTGGCCTTGTGGAGGTTGTCGACGATATCGCTCGCGGGCCGCGGTGCGCCGGTGGACGTGGTGTGGAACCAGGTTCTGTTGGTGTCCAGTGTGTCGCTGGCGTCGACGGGGCGGGCGTTGTCGGTGGGGGGCATGCCTTGGACGGGGACCTCGTAGACGATGACGTCCGAGGTCTGCAGCGTTCCGAAGTGGTCGTTGTTCGCGACCACGGTGTGGGGCGAGACCTGCCGGATCATGTCGCGCACGGGCTGGTAGGGGATCTTGGTGTACGGGACTTGCCAGCCCCAGCCGTCGAACCAGAGGTAGTCGATCTTGCCGTAATGGGTGAGCAGTTCGCGCAGCTGCTTCTTGACCAGATCGGTCGAGTCGCCGTTGTGCCTGTCCCAGATGGAGAAGTAGATACCGACCTTGAGGCCCTTGGCGTGCATGGCGTTGACGTACTCGCGCACGATGTCGCCCTTGCCGCCCTTGTACGGGCTCTTGGCGATGTCGTAGTCGGACTGGGCGGTGTTCCACAGGGAGAAGCCGTCGTGGTGCTTGGCGGTGAGCACGCCGAACTTCATCCCGGCGTCCTTCATGCTCTGAGCCCACTGCTTCGGGTCCAGAGCGGTCGGATTGAAGTCGGTCGGGTTGCCGTTGGGGTCGGCCCACTGTTCGTTCTGGTACGTCGACATGTTGAAGTGCAGGAACATTCCGAACGGGCTGTCCTTCACCCATCTCTGAGCGTCCGCGGAGGGCGAGACGACCTCGTCGCCGAAGGCCTGGACCTCCGCGAGGGCAAGGTAGTCGGTGCCTTCGAGCTGGATACGGAGGTAGCGGGCCGAGCGGGCCATCTTCACCTCCGCCGAGGGGCCGGAGAGTGAACTCACCTTGATGGCGGTCACGCCGGCCTGGTTGCGGGCGTCCGTCAGGTTCCGGGCCTTGATGGGGGTGTTGGAGGCGAGGACCCAGAAGTTCGACAGCCGCGTGGTGCAGCAGTCGGTGCGGTTCCAGGCGACCACCTTGTCGACCTTCTTCGAGGCCCCGAGGTCGGTCTGCCAGTAGGGCTGGGACTCCAGGTCGGTGTGGCTGACGGAACCGGCGGCCCAGTTCCCGTTCGTGTTGCCGTCGGCGGCGTGGTTCGCGGCACCGGCGGCGTGGTTCGTGACGTCGTCCTGGTAGGTGCTGCTCTGGGTCGGCGCCGTGCCAAAGACCAGGTTCCGCGGTTCGCTGCCAGGTGGTGTGTTTTCTGCTGCCGTGGCACCTTCCTCTGCCGCGGCAGCCTGGGAGACGCCTGTGGCCAGCAGGACGAGTACCGCGACGGCGCTGGCCAGGCGGGCTCTCGAAGAACGCATCACTCCTGCTTCCTTAGAGCTGAATAATGAGTTTCATATATGATTTGGCAGCTACGGCAGCCAGTCAAGGGGCGCGTACCCACACGTTCAGGCTCGCCCTCCAGGCACGTGGCGTTGTCGAGTGAGCCGGGCGCCCGACCTGCGGGGCTGCCGACAGGCTGTGGGGAGGCGAGGACCAGCTGGCAATTTTCCTGGTAAACGGCTCTGTCCGTGCGGCTGGGTACATGGCTGCACCGCAGGTCGGTGAGGTCTCCGCATCGGTCGCAAGGCTTGACAGTGGCTGGACTGGCGCATTATCGCCCATATCGATTTCCTATATTATTTTGACGATTAGGGAGATGCGTCTCCGAGCCAGATCACTCCTGCCGGGGTTGCCGCCATCGCCTACCGGTCTGGGCCCGACGACCTGAGAGCCGATGACGCGGTCGCAGCCGGTGGCGATGCCGCGCCATTGCGTCAGGCGGTTGATACACCGCTCGACGGAGTTGCGCTGCTTGTACGCCGCGCGGTCGAAGGCGGCTGTCCCCGAGCCCGGACAGGGACAGGCGGAGGGAGGGACCAAGGCATCGAGTGGAAGGCGGAGGCCGAAGTCACCGAAAGGCCAGGCGGAACCTCGGGCCGAGCCTCCGGAGGGATGCCGCACGGAAGTTGTCGGCGTCCGACCGACCCCTTGACCGGACCCCTTGACCAGCAGGCCAGGCCCCTTGACCACGGCCTCACACGATCGCCGGATGAGGCGCCCTGCGAAGCGCCTCGGTAGGCGTCCTGCACGTCGCCCTGGTGGTCGTCCTGCAGAGCGCCCTGCGAGTCGCCCTCATGATCAGACAGGGGTGGTGGACAAAGGTACGCCCCCTCTCGGGACGTACGGCCCTTTGGCTTTGTTGGTGAGTTTCAGGTTCTGGCACACATTCCGTGAAAGATCTTGCTGGTTCTCGCCAGCAGGAGGCGCGCGCGTCATGTGAGCTGCGCGGACCACGCCTCACCGGGGTCCGGTGAGGCCGGACTTGAGATCGCTCACGGAATGTGTGCCTGAGAGGTGAAGAGCCTTCCGTCCCTGAGCTGGACCCACAGAACGTTGACGCGTCGGCGAGCAAGGGCGACCACGGCTTGGACGTGCTTGCAGCCTTCGCCTCGCTTCTTCAAGTAGTACTCCCGGTTCGGGCCTTCACGGATGATGCTGGCCTGGCGCGTAGGCCGACGGGTGCAGGTTTCGGCGAGGCCACCTGTAGGCCTCTGCTCGGCATCCAGCGGGTGACCTTGGCGTGGCCCGAGACCGCCTTCGCGCCGGGGGCGAGGATGTCTCGGGCGTACGCCAGTGCCCGACTTCGTCACAACGCTGGGACTGCCCCTCCGGTGCCACACTGCCTCAGGGCTCGAACGAGTCCTTCGTGCTGGGCCTCGAAGAGCGTTTGACACCGCTGCACGCCAAGAGCCCGGTCCCGGTGGCGTCGAAGTACAGATTAAAGAACCAGGACCGGTCTGCTGGGTCGATGGTCCCGGCACGTAGTTGCTCGCCGCGGTGCCGCGCGAGGATCTCAACGGTCTCGTCGAGGCCGATGGTCTCGGGCCAGCCGCGGGCCAACGACCGTCTCAACCTCGTTGCGGCGATGCCGGCGACCATCCACTGGGGCACCTCACCGTCCCCAACCCTCACCTCGGCGCCGGCGGCGATGGCCTCGCGTGCTGGCTTGCACGCGCTCGTCTGGTCGGTGAGCATCGCGACGATGTCGGGCTGACCTGGGGGCTCGTCTTCGGTGGCCATGCGGTGACTGTAGAGACTGAACGTGGGCGTTGCTACAGGATTGCGGCGTGGCCTGCGCGGGGCGGGGAGACAGAGGATCGCGATCTACGAGCGCGAAGGACACCTCCAGGTCCCGCGCAAGCACGTCGAACGGATCGTTGAGGACCAGGAGGGGGGTGAGCTCCGGCTCGGGGCGTGGATCAGCGACCAACGCAGCCGCGCCGCAACACTCACACCAGAACGCGTCGACCAACTATCCCGCATCGGAATGCGCTGGGCATGAGGGGAGTGCGCGGGCTTGCCCAGAGTCCCCTTGGACAAGCCCGCGCCGTCGGCGGAAGGGCTTACCCAGGGTGGGAGCGCAGCCGCGAGAACCAGCCGCCGACCCGTGCGTGACCCCTCCACGAGGCGGTCGGCGAGGAACGCACCGCCCTGCTGGGGAACCACAGCCTCGCCTTGTCTTGAGGTCTTCGAAGGCCTTTGCCGGGCGGCTCCGGTTGCGGCGGTTGCTGTACTCCCCTGCTGTACAGGAACCGCCGACAGAGGCCCGTGGACCGTTCGGCTGCATCAGGAGATGAGGATGGAGATGCCGTCTCCGAGTAGCTTCAGTCCGAGGACGAAGAACAGGATGGCCATCACGGCGACATTGTGTTGAGCTGCCCACTCTTTCCAGTTGCCGAGCGTCGTCTTGGCTCGCTCTCCCCCGAGGAGGAAGACTGCCAACGGGGCCAGCAGGCCGAGGGTGGCGATCAGGACGAAGATTGCCAGCGATGCGATCTGCTGCCCGACCGGGAGTCCGGCTGAGCCGATTGCGGCTCCCGCGGCGATGGTCAGCGGGGCGTTCTTGGCGTTGAGTGCGGCCAAGGCCAGTCCGAGTGCGAAGACCTTGACCGGCGTGAGGCGGTCGATCGCACCCATCCATTTCGGCAGCTGAGCTTGCGAGGGATCCTTCGGGCGCCGGTGCCATTGCCGGGCGCCGAAGAGGACGAGGAGCACGCCCAGGGCGAACTTGAGGGCTCCCACCCAGGTGGCCGGGTGACCGTGGGCGGAGGCACCTGTGGGAGAGGCGATCGCCAGCATCACCGCGCCCAGAGCCGAGAGTCCCAGGATCCAGCCGCCGGTGAAGAGGACTCCGTTGAGGCGTCCCCTCGGCGTGGCGAGTATGAGGATGATTGCGATGATCGGGAGCGGGCTGACCGCGACAGCGGCCGCGAAACCCAGCACGTCACCGAGAACGTGGCCCATGGGTGCCTCCGGGTGGCGATCCAGTGGAGCAGCGGGGCGGCGGAAGCGGGTGACCCGGCCGCCTGGGCGGCGCAACGGGTTGGTGTGCGGTGGGCTGCGAAGCTGTCTTCACGGCGGCGCGGAAGTGACTCCCCGACCACGGTGATGACGACGTACTCAGCACGTCTCACCACATTCCATCTTCCTGCGCCTGGCCGAATCTGTCCTCGGGAGCTTCTCGGGACGCGAGGACCCCGGCGTCGTCCCTGCCGTAGCAGGCAGCCGACCCTGCGGTTGCTGGAGCTGCTTGAAATATCACCCTGGGTGACTACAACGCCCTGGAGCTGAAATGCGAGGCAGCTCAGCCGCAGGGAGGATTGCAGATGCGGAGGGCGATGGCGCCTCGATCCGGGCGCTTGGCGACCCTCGCACCGATCCGCGGCAGGAGCGCCCCGCGATGAATGCGACAGGTGCAACACAGCCGGCTCACCCTGAGCACCCGGGCAGGACGGATGGGGTCTGCAACGAGTTCACCGTTTTCACCAAGATCAAGCCGGGCGAGGTCGATGCGTTGCGGGAGGATCTCGCCGCGATGGCCGACGCGGCGGATGACGAGAGGGTCCATGCGGCGGTGCGCCAGATCGGCACGCTGCATGACGCACGGCACGTCATATTCGACAACGACACCAGGTTCATGTTCGCCAGCGTCTTCGACGGCTCCTGGGACACCTACATCGACGACTTCGCCAAGACGGTGGTCGGGGCCCGCTTCGACAAGGTCTTCTCACACAGCGAAGGGTTCCCTGGCGTCAAAGATCCAGAGGTGAAGGACTGGTTCCTCGACCACCAGGAGGCCGCAGGCGTCTTCGTCAGCGCCTACCCCGATCTGACCGTTCAGCAGATCTACAAGGACCAGCGCGTGGACAACGCGTTCCAGGAGGTGCTGGACACCCCCGAATTCCGGGCGGCGCTGGAGAATCCGGCCAACGCGGAACTGTTGGCCACGCCCGCCTTCCAGAAGCTGCTGGAGGAAGCCTCGGCCTAGTACCCGGACACAACCGGCCCTCGGAACCGACCCGACGTCGGGCCGCGTCGGCGGGCGGGTCGGCCGCTGTTGGGTTGCCCAGGCGGAGACCGATGTGGAGGCACAAGCGATCATGAACACCGCGGACAGCCGCAGCGCAGCCGTCGTGCGCGTCGAGGTCGACGACGTCCAGAGCGGGGCCCTACGCCCGCGGCCCGTGCCCTACGAGGGAAATTTCATCTTCCTGCGCGTCGATGACCGCCACGCCGGGCGCGCCCTGCTGCAGCGGCTGCTTCCGGTGACCTCGGCCGGCCTGCCCAGCACTGACCGAAGCCAGGATGCCTGGGTGGCTGTGGCGTTCACTTACCAGGGGCTGAGGGCCCTGGGGGTGCCCCAGGAGTCACTGGACAGCTTTCCCCGAGCGTTTCGTGAGGGCATGGCCGCCCGGGCGGAGCTGATCGGCGACGTGGGCGAGAGCGGACCGGCCCACTGGGAGGCGCCGTTCGGAACGGGCGATGTCCATATCGCCTTGAGCGCCCTCTCCTCCGATGCGGCGCAGCTGAGCGAGAAGCTGGAGCGGGCCCGCGTCGCCTTCGAGAACACGCCCGGTGTCCAGGTGATCTGGCAGCAGGACGTCCGCCAGCTCCCGACCGGGCGCACCACATTCGGCTTCCGCGACGGCATCAGCCAACCGAACATCGAAGGCGTCGGACTGCCCGGCTCCAACCCGCAGGAAGCCCCCATCAAAGCCGGCGAGTTCATCCTCGGCTACCCCGACGAAACCGGCAGCCTGCCACCCATGCCCACCCCCGATGTACTGGGCCGCAACGGGACCTACGCAGCCGTGCGCAAGGTCCACACCAACGTGGCGGCCTGGCGCCGGTATCTGCGCGCGAACAGCTCCGGCGCCGAGCAGGAGGCACTCCTGGCGGCGAAGATGGTGGGGCGCTGGCCGAGCGGAGCACCGCTGACGCTGGTACCGGAGCACGACGATCCGGAGCTGGCCGCCGATCCGCACCGCGTCAACAACTTCCTGTACCGGGAGAACGACGATCGCGGCTACCGATGCCCCGCCGGTGCGCACATCCGCCGCGTCAACCCCCGCGATTCCACCATCATCGGCGACGCACGGATGCATCGCCTCATCCGCCGCGGCACCACCTACGGCCCACCGCTACCGGAGGGCGTGCTGGAAGACGACGGCGCCGACCGTGGTCTGGTCGGAGTGTTCCTCGGCGCCCACCTGGAGAGGCAGTTCGAGTTCATCAAGACCGAATGGATCAACGACGGCAACTTCATCGGCTACCCCGGCGAGAAGGACGCCGTAGCCGGGCATCACGGCGGAACCGGCACCGTCACCATCCCGGAGAAGCCGATCCGGCGCCGTCTGCAGAACCTGCCCAGCTTCGTGGTCACCCGGGGCGGTGAGTACTGCTTCGTCCCTGGGTTGCGCGCCTTGCGCTGGCTCGCGGAATTGGAGGACTGAGGGCAGTCCGCACCACGGTCTTCGAGGAGGGTTCGACACCATGGCAGCACAGTTCGTCCGCTATACACCTGAGGTTGAAGCCGACGATCCGAACTTCGATCGCAACCTGCAGACAGTGATCGACAAGACCGAGAGCTACATCGCCGACTCCGTCGAAGCCGGTGGCACCGGCCGGGCCCTGCGCGACGCCCATGCCAAGGGCTACGGGCTCGTCCGAGGGGAAGTGGAGATCCTGGACGGGCTACCCCCCGAGTACGCCCAAGGCATCTACGCGACCCCTGGAACCCACGATGCGCTCATCCGCTTCTCCAACGGCTCGCCTCACGCCGGAGCAGACGCACGACTGGGCGCCGCCACCGGACTGGCACTGAAGATGTTCGACATCCCCGGCCCGACCCTGCTGGAAGACGAACCGGACACGGGAACCTTCGACTACGCCAATATCAACGGACCGGTCTTCTTCTGCAACACAGTCGAGCACTACCTGTTCATCCAGGAACTGTTCCTGACCGCGCCGGCCTACTTCTCCCAAGGCCGACCCGGAGCCCATCGCTTCTTCACCGACTTCGTGACCGGAAAGGGAACCCTGGACCAGGACAACTGGGCCTGGGACGAGTTCCTGGCCTTCCTACGCCTGTCAAAGATCTCCCCGAAAAACGTACTGCTGTCGAGCTACTGGACGATGGGCGCGGTCCGGCACGGGGACTACATCGCCAAGGTGCGCATCACCCCCGACCCTGACTCCGCCGCCGCGGTGGTCCGGCGCGACATCGACCCGACCTCTGCGCCGGAGGTCTTCCGGCCGGCCCTGCAAGCCGAGTTGCAGGAGCGGCCCTACGCCTACGACATCCAGGTCCAGCTCTCTACCGACCTGGAGCGCATGCCGGTGGAGGACACGACCGTGGAGTGGCCCGAGCAGCTCTCGCCAGCCGTCACCGTGGCGAAGCTGCGGCTGCCGCAGCAGGACATCTCCGGCCCGGAAAACCTGGAGAAGATGGACGCACTGTCCTTCACACCCTGGCGGGTCACCGCCGAGCACACACCCCTGGGCAACATCATGCGGGCCCGCAAGGAGGTCTACCGGCGGTCCTCCATCGCGCGTCACAAGCTCAACCAACAGCCACGCACAGAGCCCCGCAGCGCCGACGACGTACTCGGCCCGGCCCACTGAAGCCGACTGACATGGCCTCTCTCGATCACTCTGAGCCGAGGTACGGCTGCTCGCGGTGTTCCATAAGGGCCCTGGCCTAGCTAGGGCCCGCCCGTCACCACCGCTCGTAGGCGGTGAACGGGTAGCTGCCGCCCAGGCCCGCCACCACGAGCCGGCCGTCGCGCTCGTACATGCCGCCCACGAGGCCGGGCACCTCGTCACGGAAGTGGCGTTCGTCGAGCTCCTCGCCGTCTGCGGCGTCGAGCTCGACCATGGTGGTGATCGCCGCGCTCTGGGTGGACCACTCGCACAGCACCGTGACCCGGTCGCCGATCACCGCCATCCCCGCGGCCGGATCGTCCATGCCCTGCGACCAGACCTCTTCGCCGGTCTTGAGGTCGAAGGCGATGACTGTGTGGTGGTTGCCCTTCTTCCAGTACTTGGCCAGTGCGTAGAGCCGGTCGCCGACGACCGCCGTCGACATCACGGTGCTCGCCTGGATCACGCCCTGCTCGCGGTCGAGCTCGATGGTGGGGCGGGGCCGCCCGTTCTCGTCGAACGAGATGAACAGGCCCGTGTTCCCCGGGCTGTCCGCGGACACCGCGACCGTGAGCACCAGCGGGTCGGCCGACTCGATGCCGACAACGGTCTTCGGGTCGAGCGGGCGCCGCGCGTCGACGGGGACGTTCCACTCCAGGGCGCCGGTCGCACGGTCGAAGGCGGCCACCGTCACCTCGGCGACCGCGCGCTTGTCGCGCCCGCCGGAGCCGCAGGTGAGGACCGCGAACACCCGCTTCCTGCCGACCGAGACCGCGTCGGGACCGCACCGGTCGGGCAGCTCGGCGGCCCAGCGCTGCTTGCCGGTGCGCACGTCCAGGCCGCGCAACGAGACGTCGCCGCCCTTGTCCTTCTGCCCCGTCGACGTCGTGGCGCGCCGGTCCTGGGCCACCACCGCGAGGCCGCCGCCCGCGTCCAGGCGCGGACTGCTCCCGGCGACCACGTCACCGAACGAGTCCCTGCGGAGCTTGGAATGCTCCTTCCACAGTTCCCGGCCGTCCTTGGCGTCCAGGGCGAGGACGTTCGAGCAGGCCTTGACGGGCACCCCGTCGGGGGTACTCCCCTCGCCGGTGCCGTCGTCCTCGTACGCGACGACCACGACCCCCGCGCCCGCGTGCGGCGCGGCGCCGCACAGCTGGGTGCGGCCCGGTGGCACGTACTCCCAGAGCTTCTTGCCGTCCTGTCCCGCGGCGAGCCCGAACCCGGTCACCGCGTCGTACCTGCTGCGGATGGCCACGTCACCGACGACCCAGTTGTCGTCCTGCCCGCTCGACGTCCGGTCCTTCGCGGCCGACCAGGACCGCACCATGGCATCCCCGGGCAGATAGCCGTAGGGCGACAGCATCATGGCCGTCAGCGATCCGATCACCACCAGGACGATCGCCGTCCACACCAGTGGTTTGACCAGACTTCTTCCCGACATCACGCGGCCCCCCTCGAGCTGCACATGTCCCGCACCCCCGTACGGCGGCACTCCCCTGGCGTCCGCCGCCGCCCACCGGCCCCCCGGCCGTGCGAGCGAAGATCATCGTAAGCGAGCGGGGAGGAGAACGAGACCGGGCTCGGCCGTCATCCCGGCCATGCGCCGGCCCTACATGACCGCCACGCCGCGGATCTGGAAGGAACGCCTGCCCCGGAGGGCCGAGCGGGCCGTGTCGGAGAGTGGGGGGCCGTTCGGGGGGTCGGACTGGCTGCCTCGGTACGACGCGCTCTCGCCGACAACCCCAAGGAGGCCCCGCTGGATACGAAGTCCGTCGTCGAGGCCTTTGACCGGTGGGACCGCGAGATCGGTGGAGCGAAGAAGTGACGGCTGCTCGGAATCGCTTCGCGGAACTGCGGCTCGACGGAGTCGGCCGCCGCTTCGGCGGCCAGGACGCCCCGTCATCGCCTACAACGACCAACTGGCGATTGGGCTGATACGCGGCCTGCAGGCGGCGGGTCGTATCGCAGAACTCCCGTACCAAGATGGCCGGTTCAGCGATGCGCACCATCGGGTCGTCGTCCGCCGCAGGCGCGGGGAGGTTGTGAGCGTACGGGGGAAGCACGGCGGCCAGCGCATCCAGGTCCCGCTTGCCCCGCACCCCAGGCGGTGTACGTGTCAGAGGTCGTTTTGAGAGTATTCGGCAGGCAGCGGTGGGGGCTTGATCCTGACGGACGTTCGTCGGCGACCACTCCCACAATGCTGTACGAGGCAGCGCTGCGCGATACTCGTCCTGTGGAGTGGTTCGAGCAAGCCCGCGCAGCAGAACGGCGCCGGGATTGGGATGCGGCCATCGCGTTGGTAAGCGCCCGCGCCGAGTGCTACTCCACCGATCCCTACAGGCACGACAACCATCTGTGGCACATGGATTTGCTCGCCCGTGCGGAACGGCTCTCGGAACTCACAGAGCTCGCTCTCACGGATGCCCACGCGCGTCGGAGACTCAACACATCGCTTCGCGAGCGGGGTATGGAGGCAGCGCTGCGCAACCGCGCCAAAGACGGTGATCGTGGTGCCCTGTACGTCCTTGTTCGGCTGCTGTGCGAGACGAGTCGGGCCCAAGAGGCCCATCGAGTGGTCCAACACCTCGGTCCGGACGATCAGCACGCACACCAGATCATGGCCCGCTTTCGATCGCCATCGAGCGGTGCACAGTTACGCTCGTCTGCCTTGTCTGACCTATGAAAAGCCGGTTCGTGGAGTACGTCATTCTCGGGTGAGGCTGAGTCAGGGCTGCTGGTCGCGGTGCTCGGTCGACTACTGCTTCCTGGTGAAGTTGCCGCTGTCGATCTCGGTGAGGATGTCGAACTTGACCAGGCGTTTCAGCTTGGTGCGAGTGCCTTCGATGCTCTTCGGCAGCAGTTCGTGGTCGAGGGCTTGGCAGACGTCGCGAGCCCTCAGCGGGCTAGTGACCTCGTTGAAGACGGCAAGGATACGGGGATAGTCCGGGTGCTCGGGCAGGTCCGGCGAAGCAGTCTGGGTTGGGAGCCGATCCGCGTGGCTTCGTCGGTGTAAGTCGAGAGCGATCGATGCCGAGTTCGGGCAACAGATGTCGATCAAGCGGGTCCAGAATGGTGCCGAATTCCAGGAACGCCTGGTCGGCGTGCCAGGGTGCGGAGAGGGCTGATGAGCGGGACGGATATCGTCCTGGCATGACACAAGGGTTCGATCTTTTCGCGTTGCTTGCCAGAGGCACGGAAGGCCGCAGTGGCGCATGGGCCTTCGTTCAGGGCTTTGCCGCTCACTGGGCTGGTGCCGCTCTGGGAAGCGGTGATGGATGGGCGGAAGCCGATCTCGACGCTGCCGAGGAGAGGTTGGGTCTCCAGCTTCCGACGGCGTTGCGCGAGGCGTATCTGCTCTTCGGGCGTCGGCAGGATCTCACCAGCAACCACGATGTGCTGCTCGGCCCGGCAGAACTGTATGTCGATGACGCCAAGGAGACCCTGGTCTTCCGACACGAGAACCAGGGAGCCGCATCCTGGGGCATCCTCCTCGACAGCCTCCAGGATGACGATCCCGCGGTGTTCATCCGGCTCGACCTTGCCGACAAGAGCGCCGAGCGATGGGAGGAGTGGCTAAAGCGTCTCTCTCTCTGCTTCGTCGAAATCGTTCTGTCCGAGTCCCTGCAGGCCGATGAAGAGCTCTGCGACTTCCTCGACCTGGACGACGACAGCCTCGAGCTGCTGGAGACGAACTTCGTCCGACTGCCGTTCCCCGCGTATCCCATCGGCGAGGGGACCCGGTGGTTCCTGGGCCAAGACGCCCTCGTGCGCGATGACGACGGCGCGGCCATCCTGGCCCGCGGCCGGACGGCAGAAGCCATCGACCATGTTCGTGACCTGATCCCGGGCGACTGGCTCAACGACTATCGCTGACCACGCCCCAGACTCTGCCGCCCGAGCTGCCTACGCTGGCGTCAGCCCACGTTCTGCTGTTCAGCGCGGGCTCGGGTCATGGCGAGGCGGTAGACACCTCACGGGGCTGAGCGGTCAAGCCGGGGTCGTGAGAGGCCGGTGTAGCCTTCTGGCTGTTCGATTTCAGGCAGGGGGTGAGGGTGCGATGGACGTAGTGCAGGTCATGGAGTCGTTGGCAGAGCAGGGTGTGACGGTGTTGTTCAAGGTCGATGCCGAGCGCATGCGCGATGCGACGAAGCCCTGGACCTTCGTCGCGAGCGGGGCTCCGTTTCGGGATGATCTCCTGGTTCGCACGGACGCCGTCTCTCTGGAAGCGTGCCTGGAGGTCTGCCTTCCGCAGCTGCGTGAGCTTGGCTTGGTGATTCCCGATTGACGGCGCGGTCCAGGGCGGGCAACGAGCCGTGATCGAGCTTCCCGAAGGGTCATGGTGGGACTGGGACATTGTCGCCTGGAACCCCGGGCGGTTGCGTCTGGGCGCTGGGCACAACATCTCGTATGCCCACGGCCTGGAGCTGGTGTTCAGCGACCCGGTCTTCGTCACGTGCCCGGCCGCCTTCCAGGACCCGGTGTTTCGTGCGCCGACACCTGACGAGCTCCGACTCATTGCCCGGCAGGTCGGTGAGATACCTCCCGTACTGATTGCCTTCGAGGCCGATGCGGGTGGGTCGAGTCTCGCCTCCGGCCTTGTCGCGGCCGGGCAGCTCGCCATCGTCCAGGGACCTGTCTTCCGGTACTGGCGCGAGAATCTGGCAGTCGGGGAACGTCTGGCTCCCTGGGTGAAACCTCCGGCGTGATCGGTCCTCGGCCTATGCGGCCGCCGCACCAAGGCCTTCGCCCGAAGGCGGGAAAGCGGCGAATTCGCCGGCGCGTCCTCCGAGTTCAACGGCGACGGCTCGCAGCCACTGCCGCGTGCCGAAACTGGAACGCTGGTAGCGCTCACTCAGCCCGTCGACCTGTTCCACGAAGGTCCTGCGCCGACATGATGACCGGTCGCAGAAGAACCGCCTCACCCGCAGTCCGATCTGCAACTTCTGGCCGGTCAGAGGCCGCTCGGCCAGACCGCGTTCGTAGGTGGAGTGCACCCTGCGGGCTCTCGACCGGCAGCCCGGACACCGCGGCGGCGGACCGCACGCCACCGCGGACACCCGGAGCCGAGAGGCGGTGCGGCTTGGTGGCGGCGCCGTCCTACGCCGCCTCCCCCGAATCACCGCCGCCCGCGAGGCCACGTAGACCACTCATGACCGATTCCTCGACCGTCCCCGCGCCTTCGGCCCCGACTACGCCGCCAAGATTCACTCGTCGAACGGCAGGGGGCAGGTCAGCAGTCGGACTGACTATCTTGATCTTTAACCTGTTCGGCGTGGACGTGGGTTCGTTGACTTCTTCGTCCGCCGCTTCGTGGTGTCTGGTTTGCCGACTGTGTGCACGTCATAGCGTGCGGTGGGCTCGTTGTTCCTGCGCCCGGGTGGCCGTCCTGGGCCGGGGAGGGAGGGTTTCGGTGCTCCGGCGGGGCAGGCGGCTTTCGGGCGGAGGT